>PNOB01000038.1 GCA_013824585.1 Desulfobacterium sp.
TTTTACAAGGAGTTATGTTTGGGGCTCATTTGATTTATAAAAAAAAAGGCATATAAATAAAGGGGATGCGGAAATTTTTTTGACAAATACCTGATAATATTTTAGTAATCATCCCCTGTTGAGAAAAAACGGATTATATATGGACAGATTTAATTTTTTTAAAAATGAAATAATACAGATTTCTTCTGAAATTGTGGATCTTTTTGAAGCTGCAGAGTTTGCCACTGGCTTTTCTGAAAAGAATTTTAATGGTTGGAAAAAAACCTGTGAAAATATACAAAAAAGGCTGCCGGATGAAATAATGAGGGTGGCTGCTGTTGGTCCGATTAAATCCGGTAAAAGTACTTTTGTGAATACGCTTTTTCATGGTGATTACCTGAAACGAGGGGCTGGTGTTGTCACTTCCATTGTTACGCGAATTCGCAGAGGTTCTATGCTCAGGGCAACTCTTTTTTTTAAATCATGGGATGAGGTAAATCAGGAAATTGATCAGGCGCTTACTTTTTTCCCTTTGCTCATAAAAAATTCCGGCTATGAAACATTCGATATCAGAAGGACATCCGATCGAAAACATCTTGCAGAGGTGCTCCAATCTTTGAGTTCTGATCAATTGATCACACAGGCTACACGAAATGGTAACAGTGTAATTTTATCATCTTATTTAAAAGGGTATGACCGGGTAGAAGGTATTGTTTCCTCTGACGGTGGAAAACGGATTTATGAAGGACATCCGTTTTCCGAACATCGGAATTTTTCTGGAGATGAAGTTCTTGCGGTTTATCTAAAGGATATTCAGCTTGAGATAAGCACCACTACCATTGAAGAAAATATTGAAATCGCGGATTGTCAGGGGAGTGATTCTTCAAATCCGCTTCATCTTGCCATGATACAGGATTATCTTCTTCTGGCCAATATGCTTGTGTATGTAATCAGCAGTCGAACCGGGTTGCGTCAAGCCGATATTCGATTTCTATCCATGATTCGAAAGATGGGGATTATGGATAACACTATGTTTGTTGTAAACTGCGATTTTTCAGAACATGAAACACTGGAAGGAATGATTGCTCTGGTTGCCAAGATCAGGGATGAGGTATCAATATTAAAACCTGACCCGGAGTTGTTTGCGTTTTCATCTCTGTTCGATCTTTTTAGAGCTCAGGAAACATCCGGAGACTTGAGCGAACGGGATCGGAAACGATTTGAGCAGTGGGTTGCCGAGAAGGACTTGATTAATTTTTCAAACAGGGAAAAGGAACGGTTTGAGGCGGTGTTTAAAAAAAAGATTACCAGCGAGCGCTACACGCTTCTTTTGCGGAATCATTTGGAGCGCTTAGGCATTATTTCCACAGGAGTCCTGCAATGGACAAAATTGAATCAGGAAATTATCGAAGGAGATGAACAGAGCGCTGGCAGAATTCTGAAAGATATTCATAAAAATCAGGAAAAAATGAACCGTATCAAGTCTATGATCAGAAACACACTGGATGGTTGTGTAAATCGTTTAAAGAGTGAACTGAGAAATGACATCGATGCTTTTTTTGAAAACAGATCCGGTGGAATTGTTCCCGAGATAACGGATTTCATAAAAAAATATACGATACACGTTGAACAGTATAAGGAGGTTTTGGAAACAAAAGGATTTACAGAGACACTATATGCTATTTACCAGGAATTCAAACACTCTCTTGATAATATGATGGCTGAAAAGATCAATCCCGCGATTATCGGTTTTATTAAATCAGAGGAGCGAAAAATTGTGAGCATATTTGACTCTGTTGCCCAGCCCTTTGATGGGATGGTAGTGGATGCCCTTGCCGGTTATGAAAAAACACTTGGACATTATGATATTAAAATGGTTCAGAATTTGGAGGAAAAAACAGGGTCGCCCGATATCGAATCCATAAAAAGACTCACAGGCCTTCAAATACCAACAGCTTTTGCGGTCATGAGGTATTCTGCAAGGGTAAAAACAGAGGCAGTACTTCGGCTCGGTTTTTATAAAATACTGAATGCCTTTAAAAAAATATTTAAAAAATCGATTCGTGAAAAAGAAGATGATGTTTATCAAGCGATAAAAGATGGGATCCGGTGCATGAAACGCGAAACAGAAATTTCAATCTTGTTTCATTTTAAGAATTACCGGGAGAACATTAAGTTTCAATATCTGTTTAAATTGATTGAAACCACGTCATCCTACTATTTTGAGGCACTGCTCAGCCGGTTTCAGGCCTATAATACCGACCTTGTTGAACTCACACAATTGATAGACGAAAAGCGGATTGACAAGGAAAGAGTTTTTAAGATATTGAGAGATACGGAAGCAAAATCTTTTGATATATACAAACGCATTGATAAGATTAACAGGACGTTAACCGAGATTTCCGATAGCGTTTGAATGGAGAAAGGCCGGATTTGAGAATAAAGCGACAACAATGATCGATCTTGGAATTTGTGATAATCCACTTAAATGATGGAGAGATGCAGATGGCAGCAAAACTAGCAAGAACTGTTGCAGTAGCAAATGAAAAGGGAGGGGTTGGTAAAACGGCAACCGTTGTTAATCTTGGCGCGGCGCTTTCCATGGAGGGCCAGAAGGTTCTTGTTGTTGATATGGATCCTCAGGGAAATACAACAAGCGGATTTGGATTTGATTCCGGCCATGATAGAATTAGTACTTACAACTTGATCATGAACCCCAAAGAAGCTTCCGCTAAAGAGGCAATCATAAATACAGCGTGGCCCGGGCTTTATTTAATACCTTCCCATGTTGATCTTGCTGGAGCAGAGATTGAATTGATTAAAGAGATGGGCAGGGAGAATAAATTGAAAAAGGCACTTTCAGGTCTTCGCGCTGAATATGATGTGATCCTTCTGGATACACCACCGAGCCTGTCACTTCTTACCGTAAATGTTTTCTCCTTTGCTACGGAGGTGCTGGTCCCCTGTCAGACGCAACCCTATGCGTTTGCAGCACTGGATAATCTGTTTGATACAATATCCACAATCAAAGAAAATATCAATCCGGACATTACGATTACAGGAATCGTTGCAACGTTTTTTGATAAAAGAACCCATGTCAGTCAAATGATTATGGAGAAACTGAATACGGACAAACGATGCAGCAATCTTGTTTATAAAACCGTAATCCGAAGCAACACGACCATCGCAGCCAGTAGTGATGTTGGGCAACCGGTTGTTTTTTTCAGGAAGAACTCCTATGGCTCCATGGACTACATCCAGTTGGCAAAGGAGTTTTTAGGCCGAAACGGATCGGAATTCATCCTGCCGGATTTTTGATATCGATTACCGGGATTGAAAAGGCGGTTCACGAGATTGACCATGTCATTCCAGCGATGGTTTCAGTTTTTTCAGGTTATCTGCTGCAAATTCGATGGATGCATCCAGTTCCAAAGCCATCGCGTAGTATTGAATCGCTTTTTCCTTATTTCCCATGTCCCGGTAGTTTGAGGCAATGTTGGCATAGTCAATGGCAGAGTTTGGATTCAGTTCAAGCACCTTTTGAAAACATGCAATGGCCTCTTCATGCCTTTTTAATTTAAAGTTGCAAAAACCCATTAAATTATAGATATCGGTTCTTTCCTGATCCAGTTTTTCCCCTTTTGACAGCGCCTCAAGGGCTTGTTCATACTTTTCCATTTCCTTTAAACAGACACCCATATAGGAATAAATACTCGGTATGTCCTGTTGCGTTGGGCTAAGATCCAGGGCTTGTTGAAAGAAGTCCATTGCTTGTTCCGGTTCTCCTGCGGAAAGTGTTGAAGTGCCTATATAGAATTTCAGATAGTAACAATTTGGCAGATGGGGTTCAATTTTTTTCAGTTCTTGAATGGCCTTGACCGGAGTATAGGATTCGGTGATAATTTTTGCAGTGAACATCCCAACGCTGGTTCCATGGGCTCTTTCTCGAAAATGGGCACCGGGTATTATGGTATAAAATGCCGGTATTTTGAGTTGCGGGTGCATGGTGTTGATACAAATGATCTCCATGTTTTTTCTGGAAAGTGCTTGAATGCAATTTTCAACCTCAATTCTGATGTTGTTGTTCGAAATATCGGGGAGATTGGATATGTCGATCATTTTTTGAGGAGCTGTAATAAATTGGGTCTGTTCCAGTTTTGTAAATTTTGGCAGCCCGCTTGCTACATAATTTGATCCGGTGTTGAAGTCTCCAGCCAATTGTGCAACCTCTGTAAGAGCCCTGCTCAAAGCCTTCTGGGGATCGGGGGTTGTGCCTGCTGTCCAGATGATTTCGCTTTTTTGGGGGAATGTGTTCGGATCATAAGCCATGGCACCCACCGATGGAATACCGGTGTCAAGAGAAAAGTCGGAAAGAAACAGTTTGATTCCGGCCTTTCTGTACTTGTTAATCATTTCAATCACCATAGGGTCAGTTGCGGATTCCGGGTTTATAGCCGGAACATTCAGTTTCCCGCGGCTGATGATGGAGGACACATGCCTTTCAACGATCTCGCAGATACCCTGTGACAGCGCTTCTTCAATACAATTGCCAGCAGATGGTCCATTGAATTCGTTAATGGCATAGAACCAGGTGAAAGGTACAAAAATCTCTTCTTGTCTGGTCAGGTTGTACCCAAGGGTCCACTGCAATGGAAGGTTTTCAAAAACAGCCTTGGATGCTTGAAAATCATTCAAGTCATCGTGGACCGATTTGGCAATCATCTCAAAGGGGAGTGCCCGGTCCTTCATGTTTTTGTAAGTATTGGTGATGAAATTATCCGGGTTATTGCTGAAAGAGAAGAAGCTGAATCTTTCCGCCAATTCCATGACAGCACTGGCTTCCGCCTGTGATGGCGTGGCCCCTTTTCCCATCTGTTTGCTGGTATTGGTTATTCGTCTGGCGTCCTGTCCGCAGATACTGAAAAAAACCGGAATATCCAGCCTTCCGTTATCGATTCGAAGGGTTTGTTCGAGGATATCGATGTTCAGTTTTTCTATTTTTTTCTTGAACCGTTGAACGGTTTCTTCTGGTGTAAATATTTTATCCTGATCCAGGGTAAATTTTTTAAAGGCATCCCTCATCGTTATTATATTGCTCATCGTTTTCTCCAATTTTTTCATTTGATTGTATACGCCTTGTTATTGATTTTCAAGAGCATTATGATAAAAAAAATAGAATGGCTTGACTTTCTGTATCAGGTCGTTATACGAAAACAGGAGAAATTTTAGTCAAATCCATGATAGCAGCATCTTAATAAGGATGATAAATATATGAAACGGAAAAAGTTAACAATACGGGAAACAAATGAAACCAGTATCCAGATGGAGCTCAATCTGGACGGAACCGGTTCCGGGAATATCTCAACCGGGATTCCTTTTTTTGATCATATGCTGACGTTATTTGCGGTTCACGGTTTTTTTGATCTCATGGTCAAGGCCAAAGGCGACCTTGATGTGGATTTTCATCATACTGTTGAGGATACGGGTCTGGTATTGGGCGATTTGTTAAATGAAATCCTGGGCGATCGAAAAGGAATTAAAAGATATGGACATGCCATAACTCCTATGGACGAGACCCTGGCAGAGGTTTCTCTTGACCTGTCCAACCGTCCCTTTTTGGTCTACAATGTTCCTTTAATTCAGCATGCCGGCATTGGATTTAATATACAATTAACCGGTGAATTTCTAAGGGCTTTTGCCACCAGGGGCGGGGTAACACTTCACATCAATGTTCAATATGGAGAAAATGAACATCATATTATTGAAGCTATTTTTAAATCATTGGGTCGCGCATTGGATGAAGCAATATCATTGGATAAACGGATTCATGACGTACGATCGAGCAAAGGATGTATTTAAAAAAGTGTTGACAGAATAGGAAAAAATAAATAAATATAAATATTTTTATAGTAAATCATTGCATGATACATAACTATATGATTTATGATATATTTATATATAGGAGTATGGCCGAGCCAAGTCCGTGAAGTTTGACGGAAGTTTTTTTCCCCGGATGCCGACGTGGCGTTACTTTCAGTCATTCTTATTCCAAATTACGGAGGCTTTGCTCCTTGGCGTTTTATATTCCTGAAGAAAAAATTTCAGAAATTCAAAATGTTGCCGATATTACTGATATCGTATCAGAGTCGGTGCTTTTAAAAAAAGCAGGAAAGAATCACATTGGTCTCTGCCCGTTTCATTCGGAAAAAACCCCTTCTTTTACTGTAAACCCGGAAAAACAGATCTTTCATTGCTTTGGTTGCGGAGCTGGTGGAAATGTTATCAGCTTTGTGATGAAACATGATGGAGTATCATTCCCAGAGGCTGTTCAGTCACTTGCAAAGAGATTCAATATTGAGTTACCGACAAGAGACATGAGTCTGGCCGAACAGAAGGCGATGGGTGAAAGAGAGCAGATACTGGAGGTGAACCAGCATGCAATGAAATTTTATCAGAACATGCTTTTCCAGGAATTTTCGGGTAAACCCGGGCTTCAATACTTAACAGAAAGAGGGATTACAAAGAATACACTTGAGAAGTTCTATATTGGATATGTACCGGATGGATGGAACAATCTTGTGCAACATCTTGCTCGGAAACGTATCTCCCGAAACGTAATGATCAAATCCGGATTGGTGATAGAAAATAACCAAAAAACAGGATATTATGATCGGTTTCGCAACCGCATTATATTTCCAATTTTTAGTACTGGTAATCAGGTTATTGGCTTTGGAGGGCGTGTTTTGGACGACTCTCTGCCCAAGTATTTGAATTCGCCTGAAACACTGGTGTATAGTAAAAGCAGTTCTTTGTACGGACTCCATATTGCCAAGCCGGAATGCCGGAAGACAGGAACAGCTTTTATTGTTGAAGGATATATGGATCTTTTGGCTTTATGGCAATATGGAATTCACAATGCAGTTGCCACCCTGGGTACGAGCTTGACATCCGAACATGTTCGGATACTCAGAGGGCATTGCGGGCATTCCGGAAAAGTCATACTTGTGTACGACTCAGATGAAGCCGGGTTAAAAGCCGCTGCCCGCAGTATTGAAATATTTGATAAAGAACATCTTGATGCTGCGATTATGGTTCTGCCAAATGGCCATGATCCAGACTCCTATCTGTTTGAATATGGTGAAGCAGAATTCCGGGGAATGGTTAAGCATGCTTTGAGCGCAATGGATTTTTTGATGGAGTCTGCGGTACTAAAGCACGGTATGTCTGTGGAGGGAAAGGTCCGTACAGTTGCGATCATGAAAGATTACCTGGCCAATGCTTCGGATCATGTTTTGCGATCATTATATATTAAAAAACTGGCAGAAAAACTGAATATCGATGATTCTGCGATTATGGAAAAAGTAAGGGAGGCAATTCAGAAAAAAAGAACAGGAAATGATCGTGCGGGAATCATTTATGGGAAAAATCAGCAATCAACAAGCAGGAATGAAGCTGGTATATTATTCGAATATGATCGAATGGAAAAAAAGATCATTGCCATGATGGTACAGTATCCGGAAATCCTTCCTGAAATCTGCAAGCAGAACATTTTGTCATGTTTTGAGAATAAGGTGTTAGCAAAAATAGGGGTATTGATTTTAGAGCAACATGAAAAGGGGAATCGATCTGTTTCTAGCTTGATTGTAAGAGTCAACAATCCGGAACAGGAAAAGTTTATTGCATCGCTGGCAATCGAAAACAGCAAATGGAATCATGCCGGCTGTCTGAAACTGATCAAACAGTTTGTCTTGAGCAAAAATAAGAGAAACCATGATTTGCTTATGAGAATAAAGACAGCGGAAGCGCAAAATGATGATAAACTGCTGATTGCTTTAATGGAGCAGTTGCGTGATCAAAAGAAAATACAGAAGAAACGGGAGTCTGCCGGAGGCAAAACTTTATGACAAAAGGATCTGTAAAAAAACAGAAAAAATTAAATGCCAATTTTACCAAAACAAACGAAGCTGCCCAAAAGAAAAAGCTGGACAAGCTTATTGAAAAAGGTAAAAGGCAAGGCCAACTGACGTATGATGAAATATATGAAATGCTTCCGGAGGATCTTTTGCTACCTGAAAAAATAGATGAAACCTTAATGGTTTTCGATGATATGGATATCAAGATTCTGGATAGTGACGCAAAGGTGTTGAAACCGAAAGAAGATACTTTTAACAAAAGAAAGGTTTTCGAAAATGACGCTGTCGTCGGTTCAACAGCCGATTTTGGAACAGTCACGGATCCGGTTAAGATGTATCTCAGAGAGATGGGACTGGTCACTCTCCTTAGCCGGGAGGGAGAAATCGAGATTGCCAAAAAAATAGAGGCCGGGGAACAAGAGGTACTTCGGGCAATGTTGGAGACCACCATCGGGACGGAAAGTATCCTTGCGCTGGCGGACAATATTGAAATTGGAAATCTACGGGCCAAGCATGTCCTTCGAGATATCGATGAAGGTGATACCTATGTGGATGAAGCGGCTCAGGTTGAAACTTATCTGGCCACTGCAGCGGTTATCCGTGAATTAGATAGAGAAAATCAAGAATTACGTGACAATCTGTTCCAGATGAAAAACGATTCAGAAGAACAGCGACGAGCCAGAAGAGCCATTACACGCAGGATCAATAAAATTTTTGACCTTCTGAAGGACTGGCGTCTTGAGAGCAGTGTGGTTGATCGAATTGAAGATATGATTAAAGGCCAGATTAACTGGTTTGATGAGAAGAATCGGCTGATCATCAAATGCGCGGAAGCTCACGAAATGCCGGTGACGGAATTCCGGATGAATCTGTCCAGCAAAAATGAATTTATCAAATGGGCGAAGACAAAATGCGACATTAAAAAAGATAAACTGTCAGATCTCTTCATGGAAATGAAGGATGTACAGGATCAGATCCAGGAAAGAGCAAATGCAATTAAAGCCAATAGCCGGACCCTGAAACGAATCATCACAAATGTTGAAGAGGGACGAATCAGAGCAAAGATCGCCAAAAAAGAATTGATCCGGGCCAATCTCCGTCTGGTTGTCAGCATTGCAAAAAAATATACCAATCGTGGACTTCAATTCCTGGATTTGATCCAGGAAGGAAATATCGGTTTGATGAAAGCGGTTGATAAATTTGAATACCGCAGAGGATATAAATTCAGTACATATGCAACCTGGTGGATAAGACAGGCGATCACAAGGGCGATTGCGGATCAGGCGAGAACCATAAGGATCCCGGTTCATATGATTGAAACCATCAACAAGTTGATTCGGACATCCAGGTATTTGGTTCAGGAACTAGGGCGTGAACCCTCTCCGGAAGAGATTGCACAGAAAATGGAGATCCCTCTGGATAAAGTGCGCCGGGTACTCAAGATTGCCCGGGAACCGATCTCTCTGGAAACCCCGATTGGTGAGGAAGAGGATAGCCATTTAGGAGACTTTATTGAGGATAAAAAGTTTATGCTCCCTTCAGATGCTGCTGTAAATATGAACCTTGCGGAGCAGACCCGAAAAGTTTTAGCAACGCTTACACCACGTGAAGAAAAGGTCTTACGAATGCGGTTTGGTATTGGAGAAAAAGCAGACCATACACTGGAAGAGGTAGGAAAGGATTTTGCAGTGACCCGTGAACGAATTCGGCAGATAGAAGCAAAGGCGCTGCGGAAACTGCGGCATCCAACAAGAAGCAAGAAACTCAAGAGTTTTATTGATACATAGAACTTGACAAATTGCAAGGCAGGCGTTAGATAAGCTAATCCATTTGAGCTGAGGGCCCATAGCTCAGTCTGGTAGAGCCACCGGCTCATAACCGGTCGGTCCCTGGTTCGAATCCAGGTGGGCCCACTCATTTGCCACTTATTGGGTTAGCGAATATGGGGAAGATGAGGAAGAGAAATCAATGCGGGATATCATATTAAAACGAATAACAGTCAAATCGGCAGTCAAGGCGTGGGGTGCTTTACACCACGCCTTTTTTATTTGGCGTGAACACAGAAAATCTGATCCGGTACTGATATGTCTGTAAAAGTTTCAGACATTATCCGTCTCATGAATGAGATCGCACCTCAGAACCTCGCTGAAAACTGGGACAATTCAGGGCTACAAATTGGTGATAAAAACTGGCCGGTCCAATCGATTATGGTTGCCCTTGACCCGTTGCCCGATATTGTAGCAGATGCTTGTCAAAAAAATATCAATCTCTTAATTACACACCATCCTCTTATTTTTAAACCATTATCCAGAGTTGATTTTTCAACCCCTGTTGGTTCGATTATTCAGCGATCGGTTCAAAACAGGATGGCCTTGTTTGCTGCTCATACAAATCTTGACAGTGCAAGCGGCGGGATCAATGATATTATTTCAGAGAAACTCGGTTTGAAAGAGTTATCTGTTCTGTCAAAACCGGAACAACTCGAAAAGTATAAACTGGTTTTTTATGCTCCGGCTGACCATGAGAAGAATTTGTTGGAAATATTATTCCAAACCAATGCCGGAGTGATCGGGGAATACAGATGCTGTTCATTCCGAAACCATGGAACAGGAACATTTAAACCTGGTTCATCTGCAAAACCGTTTTCGGGGAGTATCGGGATCCTGTCCCATGCTGATGAGGTTCGGATTGAAACAGTTGTCGATAGTCAGAATTTGGATGAGGTTGTGGCGCTTTTGAAAAAACATCATCCCTATGAAACAATGGCCTATGACACATACCCCCTGATTCCGGAAAAAGGAAATCAGGGGCTGGGTCGTGTGGGCTTTCTGCCCAGAAGGCTTCGTCTGGATCAATTTTCAGATCAGGTAAGAAAGGTTTTGAACCTGACAAGTGTCAGGGTAGTTGGAGATCCAGGGCTGATGGTTGAGAAGGTGGCGGTCTGTTCCGGGAGTGGTTCATCTCTGTTGGGAAATTTTTTCGCTTCAGGAGCACAGGTTTTTATCAGTGGAGATATACGGTATCATGATGCAAGGGCTTCAGAAGAAGCTGGGGCAGGTATCATTGATGTCGGGCATTTTGGATCAGAACATCTGGTGGTGAATGTGCTGATTCAGAAACTTCGTGATGCATTTTTGGCAAAAGGAATGGATGTTTCTATAGAGGCATGCAATCTTGAGAAAGATCCTTTTGTTGTTTATTCATCCTAAAAAGAAAAATAGGTGTAATCGTATGGTGAGTATTACAAGGGAACAGATAGCCGTCTTGATAGAACTTCAGAATATTGATGTGGAGAGCACACGAATTCAATCTTTTCTGAATGGCATCAAGCCTAAAGTGGATCAGTTTGACATGCATATCAAAGCCGTTGAGCAGACCATTGCGGAAAAAGAGTCTATTATTTCGGGATTGAAACAAGAATATCGTCTGCGGGAATCGGATACAAAAGACAATCAGGAAAAAATTCGAAGAAATAATGAAAAGCTTGTATCCGTTAAGACCAATAAAGAGTATCATGCAATATTGAAGGAAATCGAGGGTCTCCATAAGAAAAATTCTATCATTGAGGACGAGATTCTTCAAAAACTTGATTTTCTGGAAAAAGAAGAAAAGCTGATCGTTCTGGATAAATCGGAACTCGAGAAATTGAAAGAGGAAGCTGCGCAGGAGATTGCTGTTCTCAATGAAAAAGGAGATACAGAGCGAGAAAAATTAAAGGCATTTTTATCCAGCAGGGAAGAGATTGAGAAAACCATGGATCCGGAAGTGATAAAACGTTTCAAGATTGCTCGGGAACAGACCCATGGTAGTGCTATTGCAGCAGTAAAAAATACGATTTGTCAGGGGTGCAATATGAATATCCCACCCCAGATGTATAATGAACTACAGCGCTTTGACAAGCTTGAATTTTGTCCACGGTGTTATCGGATCATTTATTGGGGAGAATGATCTGTTTTCAAACAAAGAAGTAAATTTTTTGAGTAATATCAATATACGGTCGGAGCAGGCTATACGATCGTCGGATCATCTGTATTGATCCGGAGGAAAGTCCGAACACCAAAGAGCAGGGTGCTCCATAACGTGGAGTCGCGGCAACGCGAAGGAAAGTGCAACAGAAAGTATACCGCCGGCAGGATCGATCAAGCGTTGTGCTGGTTGTTCTGACGGTAAGGGTGAAAAGGCGTGGTAAGAGCACACCAGTTTTCCGGGCGACCGGAAAAGCTTTGTAAACCCCACCCGGTGCAAGACCAAATAGGGAAATGTTTGAGGGCTGCTCGTCCGAGTTTCCGGGTAGGTCGCAAGAGGTAGCGGGCAACTGTTATCCAGAGATGAATGATCGTAGTCCGGTTGAGAGTAATCTGAATCGGAAACAGAATTCGGCTTACGGACTGCTTCGGCCGTTTTTTTATTACCAGATACAAGGTGAAAGAGTGAATGAATTTGTTTCCAATATTCCGTATGCTGAAAAAGTTCGGATCTATTCCTATGACTACTTGAAAACTTGTAAGTATTTATTCAGGTTCAATAATACAAAAAATTTTTTTACAAAAAAACTCTTTTCACAATTGATTGCATCCTCTCAACTTCTTGAAGATTTTCTGGATTTCCATGGGGCGAAAAACAATCAAAATTGGTATGCTTACAGAGAGTATGCCGCTTCCGTTCGTCATCTGAGCCTGGGAGGATATTCACAAAAACATATTTTAAACCGAATGGAATTTTATGACCTTCCCAATACAGAAGATTTTATAAAACAAGGGGAAGCTACTCTTGATTTTCTGACTGGTTCTCTGATCAAATTGGCGCCAGTCATTCTCAAAGAGGCGGAGCGTTTACAAATTCCGATTCCAGAAGAGGATTGGGATCAGGATTATTTTCCAACTGTGGTAACCAACGAGATGCTTGAGTTTGATATTGATGATGATACAGATCAGGAAAAGAGCAAAATCGTTAAGATTGCAAGTGAGTTTTTAACCATTGCCGGTAATTTCGATCAACTGGGATTTTATGAGCCCTATGATTTAAAGGGTATGCTGGAGATGGTTCCGAAAAAGGTGAATGAGGTCGAAATTCGGCGTTTTGAAATGCTGGTTCATAACCTGCAGTCATCGTTTGATACTTATGTTATCCAAGGCGGATATCGATATGGCCACCGGAAACTGAAACAGTTGAGAAGTTATTTTTCAGTTGTTTTTCATATTCTTCAGATTGTTGGCCGGTTGCTGCATTTTTATGAACGCCATCTTCTCGAAAGAGGGCACAAGAGAATTCATCAAAAAGCCCGAAATCATCTTTCCGAGTTGATTGATCCTGCAACCTTGTTAGACAGAACCATCAATTACGGACTCTATTATGCCTGCCATTTTCTTACAGATGGTAAGGAGTTTGCCAGTGAGATTCTAAATGAAAATATAGAAAGGTCGTCTATTGATGTTCCGGTTCCGGTCAAGCTGGGTTTTCATAGCCGTCCCAGTCTTCTGGTTGCCAAAATCGTTCAGTACTATGGAGGACAGGTAGAACTTTGTGTCGGAGATAATCGATTCGACGCCAGCAGTGTCCTGGACATCCAGTGGGCAGGAGGTCAGATTCATAAGGAAAATATTACCCGGGTAACCTTTGAAGGGGATGTCAGGTCCTTAAAAGATATTGAGATACTGGCAGATGTTAACTATGGGGAGGATACCATGGGAAAGGGTATCCCACTTCCAAAAGAGCTGAATTATCTGAGATAAACCGGATTTTTTTTGGATCGATGATCCCATTTAAACGCATAATTTATTAAATGAAAGCAACATAAGATCGATCAATACGTGTATGACTGTTTCTGTAATCATTGTTGCCGGGGGCAGGGGCGTCAGGATGGGGGAGCCTGTTCGGAAACAGTACCTGTTTCTTCATGATCGTCCGATTCTTTGTCACACCGTACAAGCCTTTACAACAAATGAACTTTGCGATCATGTCATCCTTGTTATCCCTCCAGATGATATCGAATTTTGTAAGACAAAGATTCTTTCCCGGGTTGACCATGCTGAAAAAGTAAAAATGGTTCCAGGGGGGGCAGAACGTCAGAATTCTGTTTTTTGCGGTCTGGAAGCAATTGAAGAAGGGCAAGGTGATATCGTACTGATTCATGACGGGGTGAGGCCTTTTGTGAGGGAAAGTCAGATTCGAGACCTGATTTCCTGCGCAAAAAAAAACGGTGCCTGCATTCTTGGGATTTCAGCACTTGATACACTCAAGAAGGTGGATAAGCAGGGTCGTATTTGTCAGACTGTTGATCGAGGTGAGATCTATTTTGCTCAAACACCTCAGGCTTTTCAGTATGGTGTAATCAAAAAGGCTCATGACATGGCACGGAGGCAAAATTTTATGGGAACAGATGACGCCTATCTTGTAGAGCAGATCGGCCATGAAGTGTTTGTCATCAATGGTACTCGGGATAATATCAAAATCACAACCCAAGAAGATTTAAGATTGGCTGAGGCTATTATCACTTTGACCCGGTAACTTTCAAAACCAATATGAATCGCTTTATAAAAAGTTAAAAACACAGAATAATATTATTATATATCACAGTAAGTTAGCTTTTTATTGGGGCCTATCATTCGAAATGACATTGACATTTAAACAGTACTCCGCTATAAAAACATTGTTTATGTTGTACACTACATGCTTCGTATGGGTTGCTTGAACTGTATTGATCTTTTCTTTATCAATCCCTGGCAAAACATATCGAAATCTGAATATAAATTGGTTTCAACACACCGGAGAAAGAGATGCCTGGGAGAGTAGAGCGGAGAAATCATACAAGGTTTATGGTAAAACCGGGTGTGTTCGCAGTTCTCGGGCCTTATTCATTCCAGATGGGGCAGATTGTCGATATCAGTGAGGGGGGATTGGCTTTTCAGTATAAACAGGGGAAAGAGGAAAGCACAGACACGTATGAGGTTTCCATTTTATTTGACGGAAAGTCGGATAATAATACCAGCCCGTTTAAATTCACTGGAAAAGCAATCTCCGATATAGAGATCAGAAGCAGCAATCCCTTCAGTACTGCTGTTATCAAGCGATTCAGTATAGAATTTGAGAATTTGACCTATTATCAACAAGCCTGGTTGACGGAGTGTATTCAAAACCATACGATCGGTAAAGTTGATTCAGTTCCGGCACCATAACCCTTCATGCGTATTTTTTTTCATTCCTCTCAATTTGTTCAAATCCAAACGAGCTTGTTTAAAATAAGTCCGTAAAAACGGGATGACCCAATTGATGAGGAAAACAACCATCCCAATTGGGTCAGGCACTTACCGCAAACAGCAATCCTCCATGAATAGCCGCTAAACCAGGTATACTCTTTGGTAGCCTGACCCGTGTAACCGCATCCTTTCGCTGTTTGAAAACACCCGATTTCAAAAATCAGACCATTAGGGTTGGCAAACGTATGTTGATGTGATCCGTTTACTTGAATTATTTCTTCAGGTTGCGTTATGATATGGTTGCATTGACGGCAAACAATCTGTTCTGATTCCTGATGTTTTTTTTCCTCTTCTTCATCGGCGAGTGAGTTTACAAATGTTTTGTCACCGATGGAGGGCTCGGTTCGGAATAAGTAATAACTTGATATTGTTTCGTACTCCATAACAATGACCATCAGACTATTTTGATTATGATAGGGAAAAAACGGATTGGTTCATAATTCCAACAGATAGTCTATATAACGCCATCGATCTTGAAAAGTCAATCGTATGAAAAGCGTCTGCGGCCTAAGCCATTGACATCAGATAAAATTTCATCCTATAGTGATTTCTCGATACGGAATTGGAAATCGTCTTCTGCCGGAAAGGATAGCCTGTATAGAGGTGTGGCTATCTGGCATGCATTTCAATTACACTTTTATCACAAGGTCGGAGTTGGATATGAAAAAAACGATTTGTATCAGAACATACCTGACTTGGTTTTCAGTCTGTATTATTGCTTTTTGTATTCTTGAAATCCCATTTGGTTTTGCAGAAGATGAATCGGGTATTCTTTCCCGAAAGGGGGAAATCAAAAACCGACTGAACAATATGTCCATGCTGATCAAGTCCATTGATAATATAACCAGAGAGATTGAAGCACACCAGGTGGATCTTCAAAGTCAGAGCGGGATCGGGCGGGAACAGGATCTGCGAATCCAAATTCAGGAATTGAGCAATCGAAAGGAAGAGATGGAAGCAAGTTTCAGCCAGCTTGCGACAGATGTGGACACCCGAAAGGATCAGGAAGATAAGAAAACAGGCGTTGACTGGCAGAGGGAACTGAAGGAACTGGTCGGGCCTTTGATTCGCGAAGTAAAGAAAATTACCGCTCATCCCCGTGAAATCGAGAGGTTGAGAAATCAGGTTGAGGCATATGAAACCCAGTTGCCCAGGATCGAAAAGGCAATTCAAAATATTAACATTCTACTATCCCATACAAAAGAAGACCCTCTTGTTGTAAAGCTGAAACAGAGCCGACAAATCTGGCAGAACCGCTTTGATGAGGTAAAGACAAACATGAACATCAGTCGGCGGAATCTGGATCTCAGGCTGGATCAGCGAAAAACAATATCCGAATCTGCCAGGGAGTTCATGCAGATTTTTTTTAAAAGCCGGGGCCGGAATCTGATTATTGCTTTTTTATCTTTTGTTTTCACAATAGGCTTCTTTTTTTATCTGCATGGCCATATCCGGAAAATCAGTCCAATTCATAAAAGCCAACGGTCCGTCTATACTCGATTTTTTGATATTCTCTATTATTCATTGACCATAATTGCTGCCATGCTTTCTGTTTTTGCTGTATTATATGTATTCGGAGACTGGCTGCTGTTGTCCATTGCCGCCATTTTTCTTATCGGCATTGGCTGGGCATCAAAACAGGCGATTCCACTGGTCTGGACACAGGCAAGGCTGCTGATGAATTTAGGTCCGGTTAAAGAGGGGGAGCTTGTGATCTATCGGGGCCTTCCATATGAAGTTGCTTCATTGAATCTCTATACACGTCTTGTGAACAAGGCCCTTAACGGGGGAGAACAAAAGATCCCCATAAAAGATCTGTTGGATATGCGATCCCGGCCAATCGCAAAGGATGAACCATGGTTCCCGACAAACTGCTGGGATTGGGTGGTATTGAAAGACCAGACCCACGGCAGGGTAGTTGTTCAGACCCCGGAAGCAGTAAAACTGGAACTTCTTGGAGGCGCGCTGGTTACACTGAAAACACAAGATTTTCTTTCCGCCTCACCCAGAAACCTGTCCAGGGGATTCAGGCTTTGGATTCCGTTTGGTCTGGATTATGCTTATATAGACCAGATTACCGAAACCATACCTGTTCTTTTCCAAAAGGAGATTTTATCCGGACTCAAAGCCAAAGGGTTTGGTGATTGTGTGGAACAGATTACCGTTCAGTTCAAGACGGCTGGTCCGAATTCCCTTGATCTGGAGGTTCTGGCGGATTGCAACAGGGAGGCTGGTCCAAACTATGAGATATTGCAGCGAGTTATTCCCGGGATATGCGTGGATATCTGCAATAAAAACAACTGGGTAGTTCCGGTGAATCAGGTTCGTGTACATATGGCGAAATAAAAAAAGTTTTCAATTCGCCTGAAAAATCCAATCCATGCAGACCGGGACAACCGTTATGATAGGATGCTCAGCCAGAATGTATAGGTTACGGATGACAGAAGGGTGTTCAATGATATTGCGGCCACTGCAAAATCCGTATCTCCTTCCATCTCTTTTGCCATGACATAGGTAATGGTTGCTGTTGGTGAGGCAAGAAGGATAAAAGCCGGCAGGAATTCAGTTTTGGGGATGTCCGCAAGATAAAACAACAGAAATGAAATACAGGGCAAGCCCAGCAGTTTGATCAGGGTTGTTCCGATCACCTGGGACAGGTTTCTCTGTATAAAATCAAAGGAAAGGGTAGCTCCGATGATCAGAAGCGCAGTAGGAAGTGCAAGCCCGCTCAGGATATCCAGTGAACGTGAAATCAGCACTGGAATGGTTAGACCTGCCAAAGAGAAGAATATTCCGGCAGCGGCTGAAATAATGATCGGGTTGCCGAAGATTTTGGATGCCATGAGAAGGACTTTTTTGTTGGAAGTCTGTTCGGTCGAGTACAAATTGAGAATGATTACCGACAGGAAGTTCTGGAAAATCATTACAAAACCGGCAAATATCCCGGCGCGGGCAAACCCGTCATCTCCCAGGTAGTAGTAGGCGACAGCCAGTGCCAGATATCCGATATTGCAGTGAAATGAGCTTTGGACAAAGGTGGCAAGATATCCCTTTGTCAGGTGTAGCATCTTTCCGGCTCCCCAGGCGAGCAGAAAAACAAGAAACATGGAAATGAAAGCTATGATCACAACCGTGAGATTGAAATACTGGTGGAATGAGTTCTGGGTGATTGCCCGGAAGATCATGGCAGGAATCGCCAGATAATACACCAGCCGGTTTGCCGGAGTAATAAATGTATCCGGAATGAAACCTCTCCGATAGGCAATCCAGCC
>PNOB01000039.1 GCA_013824585.1 Desulfobacterium sp.
ACCATTTTTACTAAACTTTAACCGGACAGCAGTGATACGGTCTACATATTGAATAGGTGCCGAATTCAATTTTTGTTTAATTTTAAGATAGCAGATGTTTGAAGAAGAGCAGAATGCAGAATTGCTGAGTATTGGGTCAGAGAATGAAAGTATGTAAGCTCAACATCAGAAAAAATATGGACAGTAACATCGGTATAGTCGATGTTTTTCGATATGCCAGCGAAAATAAAAAGGCCGTCATATATTACAAATCAGGAGTGATTCGATATCTAAATGAAGAACCAACTGGATAAAAAAGATGACCATTTAAATTTATTATGTGATGTTAGTAATCTCGCAAATCTTTTGACAGGAAGCGCGGATATGGAAGGCTTTCTTCAAAAGGTTGTGGAAATGGTCGCATTGCATTTGGATGCAGATGTTTGCACTATATATCTGTATGATGAAGATTGTTTGGAGTTGGTTTTAACGGCTACCCAGGGATTGAACCCTGATTCAGTGGGAAAAATCAGGATGAAGTCTGGAGAAGGTATCGTGGGGGCAACGCATAAGGGGGTTAGGCCGATTTGTGTCGGAGATGTTGGGAAAAGTCTGGAGTTTAAGTATTTTAAGGAAGCAGAAGAAGATAGATTTACATCTTTTCTTGCTGTTCCGCTTCAAAGAGGTGTTGAAAGCATAGGTGTAATCAGTATCCAGCATGAGGAAAAAGAATATTTTAATGAAACAGATATTATTGCGCTGCGGACAGTAGCTTCACAACTGGCATCTTCTGTTGAGAACGCTTGTCTTCTGTTGAGTCTCCATAATGTTGTGGAGCAAAGAAAATCAGTTTCAGAACAGTTGCAATTTGTGAAAGGAGAATCTGCGTCAGAGGGATTTGCCTTTGCTCCAGCAATGGTAATGAAAAAAAAAGGGGGAACGCACCTGCTGAACCAATTTTTTGATGAGAATTCCGGGTATAATATGTCTGATTTTCGAAGGGCTGTAAAAAAAACAGGAATTCAATTACAAAGGATCCAAAAAGATTTTAGTACGCAACTACCTGAAAGTGCAGCATTGATTTTCACTGCACACTTTATGATGCTCAAAGATCCAGGGTTTATTATGAAAATTGAGAGTGATATTCAACAGGGTTTGGATCCGATAGCAGCGGTTCGGAAAATAGCGGGGCAATACATATCATTGTTTATATCAAATCCTCATCCATATATTGCGGAAAAGGCGAATGATGTAGAGGATTTGGCGCTGCGAATACTGAAGAATTTTAAGAGAGAAAGCACAAAGGAGAGAGCGATAGGGAAAAAAAGATCATTATCGCTGAGAAGCTATTCCCCTCTGATATTTTGAAACTTGTAACAAATGATGTCAAAGGAATTGTTTTAGTCGGAGGTGGTGTAACCTCCCATATTTCAATTTTATCCCGGTCGCTGAAAATACCGCTGGTTATTGTTGAAGAGCCCAAAATGCTTCAGCTACAAGAGAAAACTCCAATTTTGATGGATGCGGATTTAGGAAACATTTATGTAAATCCGTCTAAAGCGGTTGTCGAACAGTTTGAAAAAAGAAACCAACTAAGGGAAGATGCAAAATGCAATACAGCAAAAATGGATACAGTCACGCGCACAAAAGATGGGACAAGGGTTGGTCTTTTTGCAAATATAAATTTATTGACTGAGCTTTCGATTGCCAAACAGCTGAAAGCAGAAGGAGTTGGACTATACCGATCTGAATTTCCCTTTCTAATTCGTCCAACATTTCCATCTGAAACCGAACAATACCTGGTATATCAACATTTATTTAAAGAGATGAGAGGGAAGGAAATCACAATTCGAACTTTGGATGTCGGTGGTGAAAAAACATTGACTTATTCTGATATGGCAGAGGAACAAAATCCAGAGTTGGGAATGCGTTCTATCCGGTTCTCTCTTAAACATAAAGAGGTTTTTGAAAATCAGTTACGAGCAATCCTTAGGGCAGGATTTGAAGCTGACTATTTACGGATTATGTTTCCGATGATTTCCTCCTTGGATGAATTTTGTGAAGCAAGGCAGGTTGTTTATGACTGCATGCAACAGCTGTCTAATAAAAAGATGCAGTATAACAGGAACCCGGAAATCTGTATGATGATTGAGTTGCCGGCTGTTGTGGAGTTGATTGAAGATTTTTCGAAAGAGGCTGATTTTTTTTCAATAGGGACAAACGATTTTGTACAATATATGCTCGCAGTGGATCGGACAAATCGAATGGTATCTGATTACTACTGCCCATTCCACCCCTCTGTATTACGGGCTCTGTCAAAGATTGTAAGCGTATCTCGACAATGTAAAGTTGATATTTCTGTCTGTGGTGAAATGACACATGATCCTGCTTATCTTTCGTTTCTGTTGGGTATTGGCATTCGGAAAATTAGTGTGGATCCTAAGTTTCTTTTCATTCTCCAAAAAAGAATTCAAAAAATAGAAATTGATGAGGCTGAAAAGCATGCCAATCAACTTTTATCAGAACCATCTCTTCAAAAAATTAAAACCTTGATCGAATCGACTATCGGTTAACCCGGATAGACATTTAATGTCTATGATATTTCGACCAAGGTTTTACAACATGCCATTTCAATTTTCTTATCGTCAGCGAGAACAGATATTAATGTACAAAAACGTATAATGCAAAGCATATAAATTACAAAACTGCAATATATTTTGCGGTACAATAATCTCCAAAAATTTTAACAACTTGATTTATAGTAAAATAAGCCTTGTGAGGCTTTATGGCATGTTGATTGCTCTTTTAATGATAAAAGGTATAAAGGAAACAACATTTTAAAAACTTGAAAACTTGAAAACAGTAAAGTGTCAGATAGTTATTTGGAAAAAAGTTTGAAATTTTTATGGAAAATTCCACTATAAATCTGAAAATAAATAGAAATCGATTGATAAAGGATTTGCGGGAAAATTTTGGTTCTGAATTTCTTAAACTTAACACGCAGATTTTTGATGAGTATTTTCTTAACAGTACAAAGGAAAGTATAGCCTGCTCAAAATTTTGGGGAGGAAAAAATGTATTTTCAGTAATTGCACTAGGTGGTTATGGAAGAGGTGAGCAGTGCTTGTTTTCAGATATAGACATTTTGTTTCTTTTCGAGGGAACGGTTCCGACAGAAGCAGAAGGGATGATCCGTGATATTGTATATCCTTTATGGGATCTTAAATTTGAAGTCGGTCATGCAACCCGTTCTGTAAAGGATTGCATTTCTCTGGCTTCATCTGATTTTCAAATATTGACTTCTTTGACAGATGCTCGTTTAATCTGTGGTAGCGAAGATCTGTTTTTAACACTCAAAGAATTTCTGTATAAGAGAGTTATTCAAAAAAAGAAAAAGCAAATAGTGTGTTGGCTCGCTGAAAACAATAAAAAGCGTCATGCTCTTTTTGGAGATTCAGACTATCTTTTAGAACCGAATATTAAGGAGGGTATAGGAGGTTTGAGGGACTACCATTCCATGTTGTGGATGGCTCGAGTTGTATATGGGATTGAGAACCGGGCTGAATTTGAGAACCAGTTGCAGACACATGAAATAGAGTACCGGGATTTCAATAACTCGATTTCATTCATGTGGGGTGTAAGAAATAAACTTCACCAATTAGCGGGCAGAAAGTGTGACAGGTTGTATTTTGAATTTCACCATGACCTTGCCAATCAGTTTGCAACACAGCGCAACGATGGGTTACACCCTGTTGAACAGTTTTTGGGTGAATTTCATAATAATGTCGAAATTGTAAAACATCAGTCTTTGTCATTTCAATCTGAACTGCAAGGAGGTTCGGGCGTAAGTAACAAAAATTACTTTTTTGGAAAACAGACCAAAGTAAAAGGTTTAGTCATACGAAAAAACATGCTGGATTTTGTTTCGATGGAAGATTGCATTAGAAATCCAATTCTTCTCATTAAAATTTTTGTTGAAAGCATATCTCTAAAGCTTCCTGTTTGCAGGGAGGCAAAAAGAATAGTAAAAAAACTTTCATATCTTGTCGATGATGAATTCCGGAAATCGGAAGATGTGATTTCTGAATTCGAGTATATTCTTGGTTCTTTTGAGCATGAAAACAGTATTCTTGATGCGATGTTATGCTCTGGGCTTCTTGTGGGTTTAATCCCTGAGTTCAAAAGTGTTGCGCATCGGATAGAATATGATGAATATCATAACTATCCAGTGGACAAGCATTTACTACTTACGGTCAGAACCGTGAACAATCTGGGAAGAAAAGCTCTGGAAGGTGATACAGATCTCTATTATCAATTATATCTGGAAATAAAAGATATAAAACTACTTCAGTGGGCAGCACTATTGCACGATATTGGGAAAAGCAGTTTCTGCACAGATCATTCAAAAAAAGGAGCGGATCTGGCGGAATTGATATTAAAGCGATTTGGATATGGAGAAAGGGAAATATCTGCTGTTTCATTTTTAATTCAAGAGCATCTTCTTTTAAAAACAACTGCAATGAAAAGAGACTTGAATGATGAACAAACGGCAATTTCGTGTGCAGCGCTGATAAAAGATGTTGATCGATTAAAGATGCTCTATCTGTTAACGGCAGCGGATTGCATATCAACAGGAAGTAAAGCATGGACAAGCTGGACAGCAATCCTGTTAAGAGATCTCTTTTTTCGAGTATTACATGTGTTGGAAAAAGGAGAGTTGGCAACAGAACAATCACTGAAAAAAACTCAAACAAAAAAGGAAGCACTCCAGAGATCCTTCATTTTTGGGGAAAATCATGAGGAGTCGATTTTTTTGATCAATAGTCTTTCTCCAAGATATCTTCTTGCAGTTGAGGAAAAAGATATTGTGGATCACATTAGACTGTTTAAAACGCTAAGTGGAAAAAAGTTTGTCTGGCATGTGTCGAAGGAAAAAGGAGTAGAAACAAGAACGGTAACTATTTGTGCAAAAAACTACCCAGGGCTGCTGTCGAAAATCACGGGTATTTTTTCATTACATAATCTGAATGTTTTGGATGTAGGGGCATATACTTGGAGAAATGATATTGCTTTGGATATTTTTCAAGTAACAGCACCTAAAGATCGACTGTTTGAAGAGAAAATCTGGAAGGGAGCGGAAAAAATTCTTGCAGATGCATTAGAGGGAGGCTTTAATATAGCGGAAGCGATCCGTAGAAAATTTCAAACGGAGCAGCAAGTGATTACCATTTCTCCACATAAAAGTTCAATGGTTAATCTTGATAGCCAAACTTCGAGCTATTTTACAATTATTGAGGTTTATACATATGACTTTCCAGGGCTTCTGTTTTGGATAACAGATACAATATTCAATCACGGGTATGATATCATGGTTTGTAAGGCAGCAACTAAAGCAGACCAGGTTGTCGATGTTTTTTATATTCGGGATTTTGATGGAGGCAAACCAGAGATGAATTTAAAATTGGCTCAATTGAAAAACGCAATTGAACAGATCGTGAAGGAAGATCGTTATGAAAAATTAAAAATGGATTGATGCTCTTGGATTTATGGATGGAGCAGGTGTCTTGCACATATCCAATGTTCATGTTAATGGGATATGAGGATCTATCGTTTCGCCTTTCTGGGGGATTAATATATATTGATACGGATCGTTTTTTTTACGAAAAGGGAGAAATCAAAATGAAAAAGATAGAGGCGATCATCAAACCGTTTAAATTGGATGATGTAAAGGAAGCTTTGAATGAAATTGGTATTCAAGGTATGACGATTGTAGAAGTAAAGGGGTATGGACGTCAGAAGGGGCACAAAGAAATTTATCGTGGTGCAGAATATGTGGTTGATTTTATACCAAAAATCAAAATCGAGATTGTTGTGGATTCCAAACTTGTAGAAAAGGTTACACAAGTCATTATGGATGCAGCAAATACAGGGAAAATCGGTGATGGAAAAATATTTGTATTGCCGGTAGAAGAAGCCATTCGCGTTCGTACCGGAGAAAAAGGTGAGGATGCAATATAGATACAACAGTCCAGGTCATTTTCATAAGCCGGGTTGTTTAATTACCCGGCTTATTTTTTTTACAAATTTGTGAATAATCAGGAAAATTAGCATACAAATATGTAACTGAATTGTTGGTAGGTCGTGATGTCGAAATACTAAGCATGGCCAAAAGTGTTTATTGTTAATTGGTTATGCCCCAGCAATAAGACTGGTATGTTTGTTGCTGACCCCTATGGAAGGTTAACATTAAGATTTTGGAAAACATAAAGATAGGGGGCGGGTATGGTAATGCGGTTTCTCAGTCTTGGCTTATTCATTCTTTTTGTTTATCCAGCAAAGGTATTCGCTGTTGAGAAGGTAGTTGTTGATTCGGGTTCTACCGCCTGGATGTTAACATCCACAGCGCTGGTATTATTGATGGTACCCGGGCTAGCCATGTTTTATGGTGGGTTGGTTAGAACGAAAAATGTATTAGGGACAATGATGCATAGTTTTGTGTCTATGGCTGTCATTGGGGTTTTTTGGGTGGTATGTGGTTATTCTCTTGCATTTGGTAAAAATGTGCTTGGTGGATTTGTTGGTTGGGATTGGGATTTCTTTTTTCTCAAGGGGATCGATGATCGGATAACAAACGGGATACCGGAATATGTTTTGGCAATGTTTCAGGGAAAGTTTGCCATCATCACTCCGGCCCTTATTAGTGGTGCGATTGCCGAACGAGTATATTTTAAAGGCTATACCCTCTTTATCGCCCTTTGGTTTTTGTTGGTTTACTGTCCTCTTTGTCATTGGGTCTGGGCATCTGATGGATGGTTGTATACCTCGGGAGCATCCGGAGTTATTGATCTCGCTGGAGGGCTTGTGATTCATGTTTCTGCGGGAGTCAGTGCCCTTGTTCTTGCAATTCTGATGGGAGCAAGGAAAGGGTATCCAAAAACAGCAATGCATCCCAACAATCTGGTAATGACGATGATGGGTGCTGGCTTGTTATGGGTTGGCTGGTTTGGGTTCAATGCGGGTTCTACGGTGCAAAGTGGCCTTGAAACGGCAAGAGCGCTAACCATGACTCAGGTCTCTGCTGCAAGTGGAGCGCTGACATGGCTCATCATTGAAGCCATTATATTCAGAAAGGCTACTTCCCTTGGCTTTGTGTCCGGGATTCTGGCAGGGCTTGTTGTCATAACACCGGCTGCTGGTGTTGTGCAGCCCACTGGTGCAATGGCACTGGGGGCATTGTCTGCCATTGCGTGTTATTATGCACTTCAGGTAAAGGTCAGGATGGGTTACGATGACAGTCTTGACTGTTTTGGGATCCATGGTGTGGGTAGTGGATTAGGTGTTTTGATTCTCTGTTTTTTTATTCGAGATAGTTGGATGTCATCCGCATGTGTGTCTGCTGGAGGTAGTTGGACCCTTTGGAATCAATTGATCATACAAATGAAGGGACTGGGAGCAACGATATTTATGGCTGCCTTAGGAACATCTGTAATCTATTTTATTGTGGAAAAAACAGTGGGGTTTCGAATCAATGAAGAGGGGGAACAGGAGGGGCTCGATAAGTCTCTCCATAGCGAACACGGATATGGCCTTGTGAATTCTGAGATCATCTGATTTTGCGTGAGATGAATATATATGGCACTTCCAATTCTTTTTTTCATGTTTTAAAACCAGCCATCATAGTGTATAAATGGTTAATCCTATTTTTTTAGCAAACAAAACGAACAACAAATTTGCAATTTTAATGGGAAGTTTTTTACAAAAAAGTAATCCCACATTTTCAGAACAGACCGAATCATAAAAAAAAATCTATGATAACGAATTGTTGTATGCTCTGGAGGTAAATGGAACGGCTTTTGCTTGATTAAGATGAAAAAATGAACTGGACTGTATCGGTGAAAAGTGAACACACGTAACGATTTGCCAGGATTGAGTGTTTTTTGAATATGGTTGATAATTTAGTTACCTTATAAAATGGAGGATAGTATTATGACACCGAAGGAAGCAATAGCGTATGCAAAAGAAAACGGAGCAAGGGTTGTTGATATACGTTTTATGGATTTCATAGGCGTATGGCAACACTTTTCCGTGCCATTGAGTGAACTCGACGAGTCCAGTTTTGATGACGGATTTGGATTTGATGGTTCAAGTATTCGAGGCTGGCAACCAATCCATGCCAGTGATATGCTGGTAATTCCGGATTCAAAAACCGCAAAAATCGATCCGTTTTATGAGATTTCAACAATGGTACTGATTGGTAACATAGTGGATCCGATAACAAGGGAATCTTATACACGAGATCCCAGGAATATTGCACAAAAAGCAGAAGCCTATTTATCGAAAACCGGTATTGGTGATGTTGCTTATATTGGTCCGGAAGCTGAATTTTTCATTTTTGATAGTATCCGGTTTGAATCAGCAAGCAATGTATCCTATTATGAGGTAGATTCAGTAGAAGGGCCGTGGAATACCTCTAGAGATGAGGGTCCAAATCTTGGATATAAACCAAGACATAAAGAGGGATATTTCCCGGTACCGCCTGTGGATAAGTTCCAGGACTTGAGAACAGAGATGATGTTGACCCTTGAAAAACTGGGTATTGATGTTGAGTGTCAGCACCACGAGGTTGCGACAGCCGGACAGGCTGAAATTGATATGCGCTTTAAGCCCTTGGTTCAAATGGGGGATCAGCTTGCATGGTTTAAATATGTCTTGAAAAATGTCGCCTATCGACATGGGCACACGGTTACATTCATGCCCAAGCCGATTTTTGAGGATAATGGCAGTGGAATGCATACCCATATCAGCATCTGGAAAGATGGAAAGCCTCTTTTTGCGGGTGATAAATATGCCGGAGTTTCTCAGATGGCTCTTCATGCAATCGGTGGTATTTTGAAACACTGCAAGGCGATATGCGCCTTCTCCAATCCAACAACCAACTCTTACAAGAGGCTGGTTCCAGGATATGAGGCACCGGTAAATTTAGCATATTCTAGCCGAAATAGAAGTGCAGCAGTTCGAATTCCAATGTACTCTTCTTCACCCAAGGCCAAAAGGATTGAGTTCCGAACACCGGATCCTTCCTGTAATGGCTATTTGGCTTTTTCAGCCATATTGATGGCGGTTATTGATGGTATTGAAAATAAAATGGATCCGGGCGATCCTCTGGATAAAAATATTTATGATCTTCCACCGGAAGAGCTTGCAGAAATAGCATCTGCTCCAGGGTCTCTTGATGAGGCACTGACAGCCCTTAAAGAAGATCATGAATTTTTGTTAAAAGGAGACGTCTTTACAAAAGATGTAATTGATATGTGGATTGATTATAAAACAAAAAATGAATCCGATGCTGTCAAACTTCGTCCACACCCCCATGAATTTTATCTCTACTATGATATTTAGAAATTAGCGTAAAAGAGGGAAAAACCGGCATTTGTTTCAATTCAGATGTCGGTTTTTTTTATTAAAAGCGAGTTGTTACTTTTCTGTTCGAATGCACTCCGGCAAGTCAAGGCATAAAATAGGTTTCCCATATCGCAGCAACCTTGGAGCCAATTAATAGGAGATCCTTTTGATCCACAACAGGTGGTTGATCCTGTAGATGCAAATGATGAACACTGGATCGGAAGGTCAGGTAGGCCTGCTTTAATAAAAGGGAGGTATTATTTTCGAGAATCCCGGCTTGAGCAAGAGCTTCAAGTTGCCGGACGTTATCAGACCATTTTACAAGCTCTGAATGTTGATAAGCATTTGCCAGGATAAGATATTGTACGATAAACTCAATATCAATGATTCCTCCCTTCCCTTGTTTCAGGTGAAATTTGTCGGGTTGAGAAATCTCTTGCGACTTCCGTATTTTTTCCCGCATATCCCTTATTTCTGTTAGCAATTCTGATGGATCTCTTTTTTTCATAAGAGTGTCTTTTCGAATCACTTTGAACAGATTTGAGATTGCAGGGTCTCCACATATGAAACGGGCACGGACAAGAGCCTGATGTTCCCAGGTCCATGCATTATCCGCCTGATACTCTCGAAAGGAATTGATGTGGCTGACAAGGGGTCCGGAGCTCCCACTGGGCCTTAATCTCATGTCAATTTCATATAATCGGCCTGCTCGGGTATGGGTGGTCAGGATATGAATAATCCGCTGGCCGAGTCGGGTATAAAATTGGTTGTTATCAATAGATTGAGATTTTCCTCCAAGAGTTTTACCTGGTGCTGCTCCGTGAAGGAAAACAATATCAAGGTCAGATCCGTATCCAAGTTCAATGCCGCCTAACTTTCCATAGGCAATCACAGCAAACCCTTGTCTGTCATTTTTAATATCCGGTGAACAACTTGGATATCCATATTTTCTACCAATATAATGATAAGACAAGTTTAAAACCTGCGTTAAAATCAACTCCGCTATATCAGACAGGTGATCACTTACACGCATAAGCGGATAGTTTGCACTGAGGTCCGCTGTGGCAACCCGCAGGGTGTTAATTTGTTTAAAAATACATAACTGTTCGATCTGAAGTTCAAGATCGTCCGAAGGAATAGATTCCAGCCTCTTATCAAGCTCGCTGGCTAATTGCTTGCGGTCAGGTGGGCTGTAAAGAATTCTGGTATCCAGCAGTTCATCCAGCAAAACCGGATGTTGGGTGAGAAACTTGATAATCCATGGGCTGGCGATGGACAGGCTCACGAGTTGTTTCAGGGCACTGGGGTTTTCAATCAGCAGAGAAAGATAGTTGGTTCTTTGTTCAATTGTCTTGATGAGCTCTGCAATACGAAAAAATGAAAGATCTGGCTGTTCAGACCTGCCGGTGATTTCGATAATTCTAGGGATAAGCTGATCAAGCTTCCTGCGGCCTTCTCTACTCAGAGAGCGCGTTGCAGTATCATTTTGAAGGGAAGCAATTTGCTTTAGAATTTCTGATGGCTTTTGAAATCCGGCAGAAAGAAGAATATCCTCTCTATCCTTTGATTCAAATAGGCTTTCCCATATTCCCGATAGCTCTCTCATTTTTTCTGAGGCGGGTTGCTCTTTATCAGTAGATGAAAGTATCTGGGTAAAATGATAATGGACATTTTTCATGTGGCTATGCAATTGATGGAGAAATCGGTCTGCATCTGAAAAACCAAGAGAACAAGAGAGGAGCAGAAGTTTTGTTTCTTCTGTTGGAAGAGAATGGGTCTGTCGGTCATCAAACTCCTGGAGTCTGTGTTCTGTATGGCGCAGAAACAGGTATGCGTCGGTCAGCTCATCACGAGTAGACAAGGAGATGTGTTTTTCTTCAACCAGTATGTTTAAAACTTTTAATATGGCTGGTTCCTGAAGCAAAGGTGAAACACCACCCCTTATCAACTGGAAAGCCTGTCCGAAAAATTCGATTTCTCGGATTCCTCCCGTGCCCAGTTTAATATTTCCTTTAAATCCTTTCCGCTGGATTTCAAAATCGATGCTCTGTTTCATTTCGCGCAAGGATTCAAAGGTGTTGTAATCAAGGTAACGCCGATAGATAAAAGGGTTAAGCCTTTTGAGCAAGTGGTAGCCTGCTATTTTATCTCCTGCTACGACCCTTGCTTTTATTAAAGCATATCTTTCCCATTCTCTTCCCTGCGCTTCGTAATATTCTTCTAAGGAGTTAAAACTCATGATCAAAGGGCCGTTTTCACCAAAGGGTCTCAAGCGAAGATCGACCCGGAAAATGAAACTGGCAGAGGATGATCCGGCAAATACTTTGAGAAATGCACGAGAAAGAAGTAAAAAGAATTCATGGTTGGAAATGGATTCGTGCTTACCACTTGTGCTACCATCTTCTGGAAATGCAAACATCAGGTCTACATCAGAAGAAAAGTTGAGTTCATTTGCACCTAGTTTTCCAAGACCCACAACCACGATATTTTGATCTTTTCCCGACTGATTTTTCGGAATGCCATATCGAGCTGCAAACTGATCATATAGTTTAGAAAATACCCCATCAATACAGGCATCCGCAAGGGCAGAAAGATCAGACATGGTTTCTGATAGATCTGCATAGCCAGTGAGGTCCCGAAAAGCAATACGGATCATTTCACGACATCGAAAATGGCTGGTAATTTCGGTGATCTGTTTTTCTTCAGAAGCGTCTTGTAAGATATGAGAAAAGGACTTGGCATAAGTATCAGATAGATAGGCACTGTAGAGACAGTTGTTTTCAAAAAGTTCTATAAAAAAATCAGTTTTTCGGGTCAGGTTGTTAAAAATAAAATCACTGAACAGAAAGGCGGTTTTAAGATCGCATATAACTGTTGGAGATTCGGGGATCTGAAGATTTGATGCTTCCATCACATTACAGAAAGCTTTCCACTTTCTGTCTTGATGTTCAGCGATCTCAACTGGAAATAGAATAGGTGCCTTTTTTGTGTTTATCAAGTTATTATACCAGACCCTGATCAAGCATTGCGTCAACAACTTTCACGAACCCGGCGATATTTGCACCTTTCATGTAGTTCCCGGGTGTACCATAGGATTCAGCTGCGTCAAGACAAGTCTTGTGAATATTTTTCATAATAAGACGAAGCTTTTCGTCTACCTCTTCCCGCTGCCATCGAATCCTCATGCTGTTTTGTGACATTTCCAATCCAGATACTGCAACACCTCCTGCGTTTGCAGCTTTACCTGGCGCATAAAGAACCTGGCTATTCGTTAATATATTAATTCCATCGGGAGTAGTCGGCATATTTGCACCTTCAGCCAGAAGAATGATCCCGTTTTGAACCAGTTGAGAGGCATCCTTTTCATTAACTTCATTCTCTGTTGCACTTGGGAATGCACAATCTGCCTTATGGCTCCAGAGGGGGTTAAAGTCCAATTTTGAATCAACAGGAGTATAAACAGCTTCCTTGTATTGGTCTGCATACTCTTTGATTCTTCCTCTTTTTTTGTTTTTCAGTGTTTTAATAAAATTAAGTTTGCTTTCATCAATACCCTTTTCATCAAAAATGTATCCTGAAGAATCTGAAAGAGTCAATACTTTGCCCCCAAGAGACAGAATTTTTTCCGTTGTAAACTGTGCAACATTTCCAGATCCGGATACAAGACACTTTTTGCCTTTCATGGCTGTGTTTTTTGTTGCAAGCATTTCGGAGGCAAAATAAACGCATCCGTATCCCGTTGCCTCTGGCCGGATCAGGCTTCCTCCCCAGTTCAGGCTTTTTCCTGTGAGTACGCCGGTAAACTCATTGGTAAGTTTTTTATACATGCCAAAAAGGAATCCGATTTCCCGGGCGCCAACGCCGATATCGCCGGCAGGAACATCGGTATTGGGTCCGATATGACGAAAAAGCTCGCACATAAAACTCTGGCAAAAACGCATTACTTCATTATCGGATTTTCCTTTTGGATCAAAATCAGAACCGCCTTTTCCGCCTCCCATAGGGAGGGTAGTCAAAGCATTTTTAAACACCTGCTCAAAGGCCAGAAATTTCAGTATTGATAAATTGACAGAAGGGTGAAATCGCAATCCGCCTTTATAAGGACCGATAGCGCTGTTCATTTCGATCCGAAAGCCTCTGTTTACATGGATCTTACCCTGGTCATCCATCCATGGAACGCGAAAAATAATCATTCGTTCCGGCTCTGTAATTCTTTCCAGGATTCCGGCATGTCGATATTCCGGATTTTTGTCAAGCACGGGCATGATGGAATCCACGACTTCACTGATGGCTTGATGAAATTCTTTTTCTCCGGGATCTCTTGATTTTATGGTGTCTATTATTGAATTCATTTTTTCCTCACTTTTTGCGATATAAAGAAGTTGAACAACGCTTTATGCTGAAAGTGGTTTTACAATTACAGCACAAGACTCTTTACCATCTATCTTGACCATTAATTGATTGTTTAATCGACAATGACAAATAAAAGTGGTTTCATTTTGAACAGGTAACGATGTAAGCCAGTCTTTATCCAGAAAGCCTTTACCCTTGTTTCCAATCGAGAGATAACCAATCCCCAGTGATGTGATATTATGAAAAAAATGAGTTCCTTGAGACGGGTCGGCCGTCAATAATTCTGAAGCTGTTTCAATAATGGCTGCTACTCCGCAAATATCTTTCCAGCTTACCGGAATGCCGAGCCATCGATCAGCTGATCCCCATCTTCCTGGCCCGATTAAAATATATTTTTCATTCTTCTCCATCATGATTTTATTCAATTTTCCAATTTCAGAAGCAATCTCTATTGTCCGGGCAGGATCAAATGACTCGGGTTTCACAAAAACAATTGAATATATATCGGTTATGATTCCGTTCCCAAGGGCATTGTCGGAAAAGCAGAAGGAGTTTTCTATTTCTTTTTGTTCAATCTGGATGTTGACATTTCTTCTGTTGATCACCATGGGCCTTATCTGGAGAATAACCAGTTCCGGTCCTTTCCTTTTCTCATTTAGATCATGTTCAGACGGGAAATTAACGGCAAATTCGATTTCAACGGGTGCCCCCATTCCGGCTTGTCCGATTTCCAATAGTGCAATCAAAAGATCCGGGAGTGGATATTCATTGTATTTTAAAATATTGGAAAAAGATACTACGTGCTGGGTATTGGCGTGATAGGTGTCACGAATTCGATGATCCTCAGAGAGGTAACTGCTGAACATGTTTCGCAGAGCACTATTGGCTTCTATGGTCAATTCAAAATTATTGATTTCGAGTTGTGTGAGGGTTGAATCAAATTCGGCAAAACCATCTTTATGTATAGAAATTCCAAATTCATCCGGAAGATGAGACATGTCCAGCCCATAAAATAGCTTTTGCGAGTTTTTGAGGATATCCTCCACGGTAGAATATTGGGGTAGAAATTGAGGATATCGGGGAGAAAAACGAAGAGAGGCGCCTCCTTCTACAACTGTTTTTCCCAGGCCAAATGCAATATGGACAACCCCATCTTCCGGTTTCATATAAGAAACCGGATAGAAATTATAGGATTGAGTAACTCCTGAAATCGGAGGGAAATAGAATCCACCATATTCCTTTCCGGTGATTTGTTGAATGACGATAGCCATTTTTTCTTCTTCCACTCGGTGGGAGGTGTTTGTTGAATAGTATTTAGGAGCTTCAAAATAAGTTGAAGCATAGATTAGTTTGATTGCACGAACCAGATGATTCAATCGGATGGAAATTTTGGGATCATTGTTCGGGATCATGTATGTTTTATAAATACCGGCAAATGGTTGAAACTGTGCATCCTCGAGAAGGCTGGAAGATCTGACGGCAAGAGGCTGTTTGATATAGGATAAATACGTTGTTAGATCATTCACAAGGTTTTCGGGGAGGGGTGACTCCAGAAATTTTTTTGCAATAGTAAGATCCGTTTCCGAGTTTTTCGAAAACAGTTTCAGATTATTAATTGAGACAAAAGAATCAAAATATTCAGTTGTAATTACGAGAGTTTTTGGAATCGTTATTCGGGCAGATGGAAATTTTTTCCAGAGGGAACGGTTGCTTCCCAAAAGGGATGATATGAACGCAAGTCCTCTGCCTTTTCCTCCAAGAGATCCGTTTCCGATTTTTGTAAAATCCATATCAGGATAGAATCCATCTGATGAAAAGTCGGTGATAACGCCACGGTGTCTACTTTTCCGTTTTTTTCGCAGGCAAGCCACAAGGTATTGTTTTATCTCTCTGGTACTTGAAAAATCATTGATATGTACGGGCTGGAGTTTTGATGCAAGCTGAATTTCTGAGCGAGCCATGAGCCAGGTTGAAAAATGATCCTTTTCTGCATGAAAATATACAGATTCATCCGGAATGGAAGGAATGGCTTTCTCCATTTGGTAAAGACTGGAAACCCTGGCTACTTCCTTGCCGTTTGGAAGCCGAAAGATAAAGTCTCCGAAGGCCAGGTATTGTTCAAGGAATGTTCGGATCTCCATGTGAAGAGAGGGAGAATTCTTGTTTAGAAAAACATTGGCCGTTTCCAGTGCTTTTTTACGATTGGAATCATCGGAACTGAGCATAAGGAGAGGAAGCCCGGATTTTTCTTTTTTGATCATCTCACATAAATGAAATCCAGCATGGTCATCGAGGTTGCCGTTTCGGGAAAACCGAACATCGGAAAAAACACTTAATACGTATGGTTTATATTTTTGAAACAGGGTTTCAGCTTCTTCAAAATTTTCAGCTATCAAAATTTTGGGGCGGGCTCTCATCCTCAGGATACGGTGTTCTTCATTGAGAGAATCGTCCATTATTTTTTGCGTTTGTGTAACAATTTCCCGATACAGGAGGGGCAATATGGACGATCGGTATTCGGGAGAGTCTTCAACCAGGATAATCACCCTTACCATGGCTCGCTTTGTGTCCTGATAGACATTCATCTGATCCTCAGTACTTTTTATCATTGCAAGGAGAAGATCTGTGTTTCCGCTCCACACAAACAGCCGGCAGGTTGAATCATTTTTTCTATGCTCGGGAGCGAATGAGAGAATACCGGTGTCATGGACAAGAAGAATTATCGGAATTAGCGGAAACTTTTTCTGAATTTTTCGACTGAGAATATATGGATCAGCAGTATCCCTTACGGGCATGGTGATGATAAGGTCAAATTTACTTTTTGACAATATCGTGAGTGCTTCGTCAATGGAAGAAACCCAGGTGATTCTCGGGGGACGTGACAAGTTTAGCCCTCGATATTCATGGATGATTCTTTCCGCAAGCCGGCCCTCTTCTTCCATAATAAAGGCATCATAGGGGCTGGAAACAAGGAGGATTTTTCCAACCCGTTTGGACATTAAATCATGAAACACCTTAAAGGATAAATCCGCATCATCAGAAGATTCATCCGGTTTTATATTTTTCATGTGTAACCTGGGTTCGTTGTTCAGGTTTGGTTGACTTAATTGTTCAACAAGGGAAAACAGCCGGATCGTTTTTTACTTAACTATCAAAGATACAAACATTATATACTGAATCATCGGTTTTGTCACGAACACAATTATTTTGGTGTGGGTATACACTTGACTCCACCGACTACAATATATAATATGTCAGGCCATAGAGGATTATCCATGAACAATTACGGAGTTAAAAAATCAGTTCTTGACTTAACAAACAAAAATCAGCCTTAAGAGATAAGCTGTTTTATCGGTTAGTGCAGCAGGCTGTAATCGCAGATCTGGTGTTGGGCAGTGATATAAATGGAATAACGCTGGAAACCAGGAATGACCGATTCGGTTACAAAAAAACAAGGCAACAAAATTAACCTGCAAGTCAAGGTAATGATTCTTTTCCTCACCATCTCGCTGCTGCCCCTGTCCATTGTCGGTTTCTTTTCCATTACCACAACTGAAAATTTAATTGTCGAAATGGTGATGCGGCAGCTCGAAAATGTAGCGGTCGACAAAGCGTCCATTCTAGAAAGATGGGTAAGTGAACGCAAGGCAGATATGCTGGTGACTACCGGATCACCGACGCTTAAAACCATGGTTCCTGAAAAAATAGGTCCATATCTTGATCTGATACAGAAAAAATATGAGGTCTATAAAAAGCACACGTTGATTTCATCCGCTGAAAATTTTGCTGTAACCTTCCAGGATGGGACGCTGCAATACAGGGACAAAAGTCAGACCCGCTATGAATTGATAGCGCAGCTATTTTTATCCAATATCGTTCTTTCTGATGAAGAAAAAGAGTCCACTTTTGACATTGCCGCGCCGATCCTTCATGAAAACGGCGACATCGCAGGCACACTATACGGCACGGTGGGAACTCGGCAGATCATCTTTTTTATCCTGAATGTGGCTCTCGGCAGGACCGGTGAGTGCTATCTGGTGGATGGGAAAGGAACATTTCTGGCCCACAAGGAGCCTAAGCGAATACTAAAAGAAACCATTTCCCTTCAAAACATTATCGGTAGCCGCAACCCTAAAAAAAGCTACCAGGACTATCGCGGTATTGAAGTTTTTGGCACATCCCGGCCAATCAATGGTACGGACTGGCATGTGGTCGTAGAACAAGATTGCGATGAAGTTTTTGAAAGCGTAAGTAAATTAAAGCGCTCTCTTTATCTCATGATTCTATTGTGCATCGGAAGCGCCCTGATGCTGACCTGGGTAATTTCCTACCATATCATTCGGCCTATCCGAACCCTGAATCGTTCTGTAGATCTTCTGGCAAATGCGGAATTTGAAAAAGGAATCATCAGGATCAATCGACGTGATGAAATCGGAGCGCTATATCAGGCATTTGAGAATATGGCCCGGAAACTTCAGGCACGCCAGAACCATCTGGAACAAAAAGTCGATTTAAAAGATGCTGAGTTAAAAGAGACCGACATCGTACTGAACCAGATTAAGCGTATAGCTGAGCGTTCTGAAAAGTTTGCCGCCATTGGA
>PNOB01000040.1 GCA_013824585.1 Desulfobacterium sp.
GAAGCAACAAAATCCAGGGGTGCGTAAACACAATGAACCTGTTTGCCGAGAAGTTGAATGGCAGATGATTGTCCATGTTTTGTGGTGGTAGAAAAAATAATACTGCAGTCAGGTACGATTGCAAGCAGTTTTTCAATAATCCCGGTTGCCGCATTGACCTCGCCAACAGATGCAGCATGAATCCATATGACTGGCTGATGATGCTTCTTTTGAAAAGATAGCTTGCCATAGTCTCCAAGACGCTGATCAATATCCGGGTGGAATTTTTTCCTCACTTTTTGATAAAGTCGGTATGTCGGAGAAAATGAATAGTAAAGTCCAGTTGTCAGATAGCGATAGATGGAGTATGGAAAATTCATCTTTTGAACACCGGGTACAGGGTTATTCATACGCAAGCTCTGAAAATTTGTCCCCGTTGATTTGCAGAATAAATAATTCCTTGTTTGCTTCCCCATTTGGGTTGAAGGAGGTTTTACCTGTAACACCTTGGAAATCATTCATATTGAGAAGTTTATCTTTTATGGATTCACGGGATTGAAGATCCTGGCTGCCAAAAGCCTGAAACACCATCAATGCGGTATCATATGCGATTGCTTCAATAAATCCAGGCCGTTCACCATAGGTTTCTGTAAAGTTATTTACAAATTTGACAACCGTTTCATTGGAGCTCTCTGCAAAAAAGATTTCCGGCATGATTGCCCCTTGCGCATGCTGCTGTGCCATTTGAATCAGTTTGTCGGAATGCCACAGGTTGGTACCCAGAAGATAGACGTTTGTTACGTCGTAATAGGCAAGCTGGGGAAGGATCAGGCCGGATTTTTCAGGGCCGTCGGGTATGAATATGGCATCAAAATCCATAATCGGTTTATCGGATTGTTCATTAGGGTCATTGTGATATCGGCCTGTCAGTTTTTTAATGGGTATTGTAAAATCAGTCTGATCAGGCTCATAAGGTTCAACACCACTGATTTCTCCACCGTGAGCGATCACATGATCCCAGAAGAGGTTCATGAATGTTGTTCCGTATTTCTCGTTCGGGTATAGAATGGCAAATTTTTTAAGTCCTAAATGTTCTATTGCAAATGACACCATGGTTTTCATCTGCATCTCTGGGGTAAGAAAGTTCCGGAAAACATAATCTCCGATATCCGCAACTCCCTCTTTTTGTGTCATGGTAATGATTGGTATTTGAAGGGACTGGGCTTGCTTGGCAGCTTCCGTTGCATTGATAATCGGGCCGATCAGGGCAGCCACTTTTTGGTCTGCAAGCTCGTTAACAATCGCTTCGGTTGTATCCGGACTTCCTTCTGTATCCCGAATAATCAGTCTGATATCGACCTTTGGGTTTAAACTGCTGTATTGCATGAGTGCAAGCTCGATTCCCTTCAGCGCTTTTGCGCCGAAGGTTTCATATCGTCCGCTCAAAGGCAGCAGACACCCCACTGCGTTTTGTTCATATTCAGACCTTTTGCCCATTGTTTCCATAAACCGATGTGCATCTTCAACATATCGATGCTCAGGGTAGGTGATCGTAAAACGGGTCAGTTGTCTGACCGCATCTTCATATTGTTTATTTTGCGCATACTTTAATCCCAGCCGGTATTCAAAATAACCTTTCAGATTATGGTCTTCAATCAAGGGAGAAAGATTTTGAATTTCTTCAGCGGTTAAATCCGGTGCGAATTTTTCCAGTTTTACAAGAATTTTGTTTTTTTCCTCTTCATTTTCAGTGGCCACATAAACCTTGATGTAGGATTCAACAGATTTGAAGATCAGTCCGGTTGCATGATATGCATCTCCCAGCATTGCATGCTTTCTTACATAAATCTCCTTTGGGATGGATTGATCATCCATTTTTTCTGCTTGACTCAGCACCTCTTTATAATCGCTTTCATGATAATAGGTTGTCAGGATGCCAAACATGGCATCGGTTATGTATTGATTTTCCGGCACGGTCTCGATCATTTTTTGATATGTTTTCCGAGCTTCTGCATATTGGTTCTGTACAAGATAAATTGTGCCGATTTTCATAAAAATAGAAGGCACGAGCGGACTCTCCGGAAAGATATTGATATAGTCCTGATATAACTGAATCGCAGCCTTATATTCCTTTGATTGAAATTTCATTTCAGCTCGCTGAAACAGTTTTTCGCCAGGAGGAGCCAGAGTGGGAGGGGATGGGGGTATCTGCTGCCGCTGAGCACAGGAATAAATTACAATGCTGCAGAGCAATAGGGCAAATGTGATAACCAGTTTCCGAAATGTCATAGATTCTTTAATTCCCTACAGGTGAAAAAAAAGAAAATGTCCAATACAGGTGATACTTTCTTTTAAAATTGTTTTTTTTGAGAGCACAGTATTTCTCGATGAAAATGAGACCTTCCAAAAGAAAGTGTAAGACCTTTTTTAGGCGTTAAGTATATGCGAAGGGCATATGTGTGTCAATACCTTCTCGATTGTGTATGTGTACCCTTGTATTATTATGAATTATATACTATTTAAGTCGCATGTTTGTTTTTTTATGATATCTGTTTTGGATGTCAGGCTGCAAGAAAGGAAACACTTCTTAATGGGATTCCAAGGGTAGTTGTCTGTGCATGAAAGGAATGAATATTTGTCTGAAACAACGGTAATGGTTATCGGGTTATGAAAAAAAGCATTTTCTTTTTCTTGTTTTTTCTACTATCGATTTCAATTTTCGGGTGCGCCACAAGGATGGTGTCAATCAGTTCACCGTATTTCACGAAAATCGAAAATGAATATTATTATTTGAGTATAACCCCGTTAAGTGCAAATGAACGGCATTGCGGTTTTCGACTTATTCTGAAAAACAAAACAACCAAAACGATGATCCTTGACTGGAATAAAACTTACTATATCCATAACAATGAACGTAAAGGAAGCTTTGTTTTTGATGGCGTCGATTATGAAAATCGAAATAACTCGAAACGTCCCGAAAAGATAAGGGCATGGGATATTTTTATAAAAACCATATGGCCCACAGTCTTGGCAAGTGGGGAACGCAATCAGTGGACACAGATGCCGATGGAGCCCGGCAGACAAGGTGTTGAAGTCACCATTGTATTGGATGGTAAAATTTTTACCGAAAAGCTGAATGTTCAGATGTCCATTCTTGAGAAATAAAGGAATAGGTCAAAATTGTGATTCTATTTTTTTGGAGTACCCAGTTGTTGAAGCGCCTTTTCGGCGGTCTTTTTTATTTCTGTATTTTTTTCTTCAGCCATCATTTTTTCAAGCCCTGCAGTTACATCCGGATCTTTGAAATTATTTTTCATAAGTGTGTTGACCGCAGCCAATCTAACTTCCGCAACCGGATCTTTTAAGGTTCGTGTAAGGGCTATGGTAGATTCTTTGCTTCGGTAACCAATTTTGCCCAGAGTAATTGCCGCTTCTTTTCGGAGATTTTCATTGCTGGCTTCCAACGCACTTGTCAATGATTGAAGAGCGTATCTTCCTTCCGGACCGATATTACCCAGAGCTTTGGCTGCATTGATGCGGACCTCCGCGTCTTCATCTTTTGCCAAGGCATATGTTAAGGCCGGAGCGGCGTTTGTTACATTTTTTCCCATATTGGACAGAGCTTTGGCAGCATAGCCTCTGATGAGGGGGTCCGGATCTTTCAGGGATCGCGCAAGAACATCAATTGCCAGCTTTGAGGAGGGGTCAGCCTTGCTCATGGCAAAAGCAGCCTGTTCGCAAATAAAGACGAGTTTTTCATTTGCAAAAGTATCTGCCAGCATCGGCATGGCTGATTTTGAGTCCGGTCCGAAAAGTCCAAGGGCTTGAGTTGCAGACACACGAACCTGGATATTGGGATCTTTTAATGAAAGGTCGATTATTCCGGGGATTGCTGCTTTTGCTTCTTTCCCAAGTTTCGGGAGTACCAGACAGATTTCTGACCGGATCAAAGGACTCCAATCTGATAATAAATTGGTCAGTGCCGGCACAGCCATTTCAGCATCATGCCCGATTTTACCAAGAGTACGGATTGCCTCAATTCGAGTGTAAACATATGAGATCATGTAATGATCATCATTTTTGATAACCGTGATTAATGCCGGCACAGCTTTTTTGGCTTTGGGGCCCATTTCTCCCAATTCTCGTGCCGCTTCTTTTGCCCTTGACCAGCCTTCGGATTGAAGTGAGTTCACAAGGATCAGGACAGGCAGGTCCGGATCAAGCTCGGAACCGATATTCTCAAGCGCTTTGGCAGCTTCATTTTTTACTTCATAATGACGGTCGTTTAGTGCCAGTTTCAAGGCTGGAACCGCTTCTTCCGCTTCCGGTCCGATATTCCCCAATGCCTTGGCAGCTTCCTTGCGTATGAACCAGTCTTTGTCTTCAAGTGCGTTCAACAATTTTGGGATGGCTTCAAGCTCCGCCATTTCTTCTTTTGATTTTAAATCATATTTTTTTTGCCAGTGAGTACAGCTTGTCATGATGGTCATGATGATGAGCAGACAGGCGAGGGGGAAAAAAATAGAAGTCCGTCGGGATGTCAAAGTATTGTCTTCTCGGTTTGCCAGCATTCAATAACCTCCATGAAAACCTAATTGGCCGAAAAACGAATGCAAAAAGCACCTCGCTAAAGGGGGATATTTGTATAAATAATGTGGTCTTGACTGATATACCCTTCACTATCTTCAACTTGAAATCGAAACATTCTTTCATAGCCAGGGCCGTCAACGATATAATAATCTTTTATTTGTAAAAAATATTCGATATGCGTTTCGGTTTCAACCTCAGTGAATTGATCTTCTGTGACGACAATGTCCGGTTCGATGTCCGTCGGGATGGAGTACCGTCGCGGTCCATCAAATGGCGCAATGGGAAAAAACTGGTTGCTCCCGAATTCATAAAAAATTTCCTCGCCATAGTAAGGAATTTCCCCTTTTTCCGGGTCCGGGCATCCTAAGCCTTCACAATATGTTGGTTCCGGAACAGTTTTTATATCCATCGGTGTATATTGATTGACAATAACCGAGACAGCAACATCCTTTGAAGCAATAAAGGAAATTTCAAATCCGATTTGCTGTCCTTCTCTCGGAGTGATTGTAAGGTTTCCGTCGATCATTTGGGTTTCGACATCATTGCCTTGAGCGTCAATCAATCTGGCGGAAGTGATCTGCGGTGTAACGCTTTCCCGAAGGTTTCGGCTGGTATCAGCGTCTGAAGTCGAGCTGCCTGATCCACAGCCGGTAATAGCAAGGAAGGTAAAAAAAAGGTATAGAAGCAGGCTTGCAGACTCACTATGTTTTGTTTGAAAAGGATATAATTTCATTTGTTTCATTTGTTTCATTTGTTTCATGTACTTTTAAAAAACGGTTTTCCCGCAAATGCCGTTCATGTATCACCGATTTTTTTTGTTGTGTTATAATTAAATAACAAGTTGTTACCAAAAGCAAATAATTATCTGCTCTTAAACAATGTTCATACATAATAATTGCGTTTTTGTCAATGAAAATACAAATCACAGATCATACTGATAGGAAAATTTCCTCATAAAGTATTTAATCTTTGATCCAAGTTCGAGAATTATTTTTGATATAAGTGGCGCTGGATGATACTCCACAGAGGGGGTGAGTGAAATGTTGATTAGTACCAAACATTAAATAACGGCTCGGGACTTGAGTATGGGCCGCGGATCCACCAAATGCCTTGAAAACCAGCCGTCATGGCTCTGAACATCAAAGGCCAGGGAAAGCACTTCGGAAAAATGAAGCACCGGGACCGGTTGCTTCAAGGTGCAACGGACTTCCAGATTCATATGGCACATGGCGCAAGCGGTTATGATACAATCAGCGCCGGTTTTGGCTGCATCTTCCATCATGCGGTTGATGATGGATGTAACCAGGTCCGGCCGGGCCACGGATAGGAAAGTACCGCAGCATTGGGAAGCGAATGCCCAATCCTGGGGCTGGGCGCCTAAATCGGTTAATATTTTTTCCATCAATCCCTTGTAATTTTTTTCATGGCGTAGACTATTGGGACGGTTGAGCATGCAACCGTAGTAAGGTACGAACTTGAGCTGCTTCAATTTTTGGGAAATTTCCTTGCTCATGTATTCAGGAATGCGGTTTTCTATCAATTCAAAAAAATGCAGAATCTGCAAATCGCGATTGAACGTTTTATCCCATTTCTTTTCAAAGCGGTAGCGCATGAGTTCGTTGCGGCACAATTCCTGGTGAGCCAGGCGCAGTCGGATGATGCAATTTGGACAAGCAACCAGTAACGGACGGTCCGACTCGGCCAGGAAGAGGTTGCGGGCTGCCAAGCCAAGGGCCAGATCATGATCCACGGCATAGGCCGAAGAGCTGCCGCAGCAGTTCCAGTCATCAATTTCAACAAGATTAACGCCGATCTTTTGGCACAACTCTTTCAAGGAATGGTCGTTTTCTTTTGCTGTTGTGGCCAGTGAACAGCCCGGAAAATAGGAAACATCAATAATCGGGGAAGTAATCATAGTCAACCTGCCTGTTTTTGATTGAATGTGAATTGAACATCCTGCATGTGCGTCACCCGGGAGGGGAGCAGTTCCAGTTTCCGTCTGGCTATCATTTTCATGCCGATCATCATGTCGCTGAACCAATCTTTCTTGTAAATTTTATATCGCAGCATGATTTCGAGCTTATGGGTGCGGCCATAACGGTGAACCGTATTCAGCAATTCCTGATGGAATTTGAGAATGTCCGGTTCGGCGATGGTGACTTTTTCTTCAATAGCCATTTGGCAGAGAGTATGTGTGACTGCCGAGATGTCGACGCTGTTGGGGCATTGAACCGAACAATTGTTGCATCCAACGCAGATCCAGATGCTGGACGATTCCAATACCTCTTTTTTTCGACCCAATTGAACCAGCCGGATGATCTGGTTAGGAAGATAATCCATGGCTTCAGAAAAGGGGCAACCGCCGCAGCAACTCATGCAGTGGTAGCATGAGTTGAAGTCAGTATCAGATCTTTTTTTGACTTCTTTTGCGAAATTTGAACCTATATAAATTTCGGTAATAGTTGAGTTGAGATTTTTCGCCATCCTGTGTTATCCCTTCTTGTCAATTCATAGAGGCATACATTGCAAACAGTGCTTTGTCCGCTCTTATTTTGTTTGAAACACAACCGATGTATCGAATGTGGTTACTATATGCCACAACGTAGCACTAAAAAAATAAATGTCACAATGTGGTAGAATTTGTCAATAAAAAAATAGTCTGGCTCACTGAAAGCGTTCCGCCGGACACCAAAATAGTTCTGAATAAAACCGAATTGATTTTCAGTGAAATTCAGATTCTGCATCGAATGGCGATGGCGTAAGTATATTTGTTTGCGATGATCGGATTCGAAATTTGATGGCGAAAAGAGTATTGTATTGAAAATATAATATTTGTTCGATATTTGTACATCATCAATCTGCCTGATTCTATGAGTAATTTTGAAGTTATCCGCAGTAAGTGTCCATAATCCAAACATCGTTCATCGCCGTTTTGGGGGCTGTCGTTTCGCCTGCTCCAAAATTTTTTTCAGTTGAATTATGTCCTGCACACGATGAGAATGATAATGACAGCATGGTAAATCAATCTGGCGTAATGTTTGCAACTAATTTGTCAAGGTTGGTCGGGCCACCTTAGACCTAAAATCATCTCCTGTATCGATCGGATTAGGTTTGTTCTTAAACCATGCTTGTCTGCCTGTTGCTTGCATCGGCGACAAGCTATTCCTTGGGTTTCAGTCTAATGGAAAAAGAGATTGTTGTGGTGAATGCGGACAAGCAGAAGTGTCGCGAAATTTGCGAGCTGCTTCAAGGATGGGATTATTCCGGCACTCAGTTGCACACCTTGTCCAACCTTGAGGAGCATATTCAAAAGAGCGCTTGTCAAGTCGTCATCATGGATATCGATACCGTGCCCATCGATAACCGCGCCATTCGACAGTTAACACTGAAAAATCCGGGAGTCTATTTTTTATGTCTGTCTGAAGACCGATTTCATCCGGAATTAAAGGAAGCTTTATGCTACCATATTTATGCCTGCATCAAGAAACCGGTGGACCCGGACGAGCTTTTCTACTGGCTGAAGAGCATTGATAAAAACGGTGCATGGTCTGATGACGTATGAAGCCTCTGGAAATTTGAAATTTAAAGCACGAAATGTGAAACATGAACAATGCGGAAAACAGCTATAGCGTTCCTTATTATAATTGTATTTGTTTGCAATATAATGGCGTATGAAACGAAAGCGAACAAAAAGAATTATCCAGGCGCCGGGGTGGTAGAGGTAACTACCAATATACATTATTCTGGCCGATACTGCCTTGAATGCCATGAAAATCCGCCGACAGACGGCCATTCAAATTTGAGATTCGAAGGCAGTTTTAAAGGTCTATGCCGATGTCACCAGGATGCACCTGGGGAATATCCGCATCCGGTGGAAATCCCCTTGTCAAAGGAAAAAAAGGAAAGAATTCCGGCCGGCTTTCCGTTGTGGAAGGGGAAGATCGATTGCATCACCTGTCATGATATTAAAAAACAATGCAGCCCTAACGAATTTAAGGAAAATACTTTGCGTGGAGCGCCCTATCCTCGGCGTACGGATTTTTGCTATCAATGTCATGATCGGCAACAATATGTCATGCTTGATCCCCATAAACAGATCGATGGTAACGGCTCAATAGATGTGAATAAATGCCTCTATTGCCATGTGGAAAAACCGGACGTCCAACATTCAACCTTCAAGGATGTGAAACTGATCGGCAATCTTGAAGTGCTTTGTCAGCGCTGTCATTCCATCAGCGGCAATCATTCCGGAAATTACAACCACATGATCAAGCCGAGCACCAAAGGCTTGCTGCGTATGAAAAGAATGCGGAAGAAATACAATATTATTCTACCATTGAATGAGGATGGGCAGATGACTTGTATTACCTGTCATAATCCCCATGAAAAAGGGATTATTCCTGAAGGGCGGCCGGGTGCCAAGGGCGCGGATTCACACTATCGGCATCGCCTGCCGGACAAATTGTGTGTCGAATGCCACGAGATGTGAAGCGGTACATGTAATTCTAATTCCCAAACAATTTCGGAAAATAGAACACCTGATATTTCGTCACCAGCCCTTTGATGTTCATATACTTCAGGTTATACGTCTTTTTTTCATCGAATCCAAGTTGCCGGTAATCCAAGATGCTGTTGCTTGAATGACATTCGTTGCAGGCCACACTGATTTTATTTCGGGCTGTATTCTTGTGAAAAGCATCCAGTGCCTGTTTCCGGTCAGCCTTTCCGAGGTTTTTTTCAGTCGCAAGAAATGACCTGGCTTTTTCAACATCAAGCGGATCTCGAATTGATCGTTTGATGCCTTTTTCAAAAGTAAAAACATCGATTCGGGAAATGGAATTCAGCGAGCCATCTTTGTTGCTGCGTTTGGGGTTGAAAAAAGTTCCATAAGGACGACCTTTAAAAACGGCATTTTCCGCATTGGCCCAATCATAGGTTAGTCGAGGGAATTCCTCTCTTTTCATGTGACATACTTCGCAATGCAAAAAACCAGTATGCATATTGACAAAAGATCGAACGATATTGTTGCGGCTATGGGGATAAAGGCGGTGACAAACGCCGCAGGCGGATGAATCATCAATACGTTCGAGATAGGATTGCTCGGTTTTATGAAAAAGCTTCAACGATACACGGTCTGTATTTATTGTTTCCTTATCTTCCTTATGGCATTCCTTGAAACAATCGACTTGAGAAACACCGGTATGTGGAACTTTGACCACGGCGACATGGCAGCTACGGCAAGTGGCTTGACCATGAGGGGATTCATCGAATTGTGCTTCGTCAATATGAAGCGGCTGAAATTGTGAACCGTCAACTATTTTCATTAGACCCGGATATTGATGGCAGATCAGGCATCCGTCAATATCTTTTGCGTGAGATAAGGAGGCTACTTGAAGAAGCAAAACACTTATGAGATACACCCATGCTGTGAGTTGAAGAATTGTCTTTTTCATTCTTTTGTGATGTAGCCTGGATCGATTGACATTGAGAGATTTCAGGTATGTTTTTCGAATTATCCATCTATCGTTATTGTTTGTCACTTAATAAAATACATAGCAAAATGTATGCCGATTATTAAATTGCTTGGCCATGACTCAACCTTGCTCAAACGTGGGACAGTAGCAGAATGAATTTAAAAATTGAATCAAGCCGTGTATTGAGACCGAGGTTGTGTACAAAACTCGGACTCACAATAACCATATGAAATAAAATAAAAAATTTGTATTATCATTCGCTATGTGTCTTTATTTAGGACAAGTGTGGGGGGGTGGATCAATGTTGGGCCTCGGTGGTTTTTTCATTGGTCATGCGTTGTTATAAACCAGGCATTTAATGGCATGTAATTTGCTGTATACAGTGAAGTTTTAAGGTTGTTCGATGTTTATCCGGCAAGCGAACCAAAAGATTACTACGAACAAATTCAGAATTTATGGGAAGTGAGGAAGTCTGCTGTGCCGAAAGCTGCCTGTCGATTTTTGGTGACATTATGGGGGTTCATTTGTTTGTTCCTTATTTGCGCACCGTCGGTTTCTTTTTGCGCAGATATCGGCAACTGCCTCTTGTGTCACAAATATCCGGGATTGAGCCGAGTCGATGAAAACGGGAAACTACGGCTGCTGTATATTAACGAAGCGATATTCAACACCAGCATGCATGCCAAGGTAAAATGCGAAGGTTGCCATCCGGACATTCAAAAAATTCCCCATGATCCAGCCAAAAAGGTCGATTGTCTGATCCAATGCCATATTGTGGAGCCATCCAGCGAACAAAAATTTTCGCATAAGGATGTTGCAGAGTTTTTAAAGAAAAGTGTTCACAGTCCGTTGGACGCGGATGGGAAGCCAAAACCCTTTCCGGAAGATTTCCCGGATTGTAAAAAATGCCATGACAATCCTCTGTATCGACCCATGTCGTTTAATAAGATGATGCTTCCGGGTATTTCAGTAACAGCTTTGGGCCGCTGTCGGGTTTGTCATAAGAAGGATGACTTTATTTATCAGTTCTACAATCATGTCACCACCCGCTTGCGCAGAAGCCGGAATCCCAAAAATATTGCGGAATCGTGTGCGCGCTGTCATGACAATCCCATATTGATGAAGCGGCACAATCTCTCGACCAAAGCGGTTTATTCCTATGGGGAAAGTTTTCACGGCAAGGCAGCTACTTTCCTGGATGAGCGCATACCCGATTGCCTGGACTGCCATGTCAATCCAGGTGAATCAGTGCATCAGATGCTCGGTTATAAAAATCCGCAGTCAGCAGTCTCCGCACAGAATAAAGGCCGTATTTGTGCCAATGCGGAGTGTCATCCCAGTGCGACGCCCAAAATGGCGGAATATAAAGTACACGCAGAGTTTAATTTGAATCAAAGTCCGGTGCGATATTATTTTACGGTCTTTTTTATCGCCTTGACCGGCGGTACACTACTACCGTTAATGGGGATCATTTTTCTCGATTGTCTGCGACGCCTGTTTCCAAATACCGTATTGATTCAAAGGAAAAAGAAACATGAATAAAACGACAATTATCATGGTGAAAAACGGGAAGAAGTTTTTTTTCCGATTTTCTGTGAATCAACGAATTCAGCATCTGATTCTGGCGACATGCGTGGTGGTGCTGGTGCTGACCGGCATGCCCCTTAAATTTCACTATACATTCTGGGCTCAATATCTGTACGCCTTGTTCGGTGGCATCCATATGGCTCCTATCATCCACCGTATGGCCGGTATCGTTCTGATTCTTTTATTTGTTTATCACATTATCTACCTGATCCGCACCATCTGGAGGGGTCAGATCGTGCCACTAAAGCAGAAGGAAGGTTTATCAATCGTCAGGTTGATCCGATTGTTGCTGGACCAGCCGTTGATGCCTAACTTCAAAGACCTGAAAGATATCTTTGATTTATTTAAATATCTTTTGTTTTTGACCTCTGAGCGGCCACAAGGCGCACAGTTTACCTGGAAAGAGAAATTTGATTATTGGGCGCCTTTTTGGGGTATTGTGATTATCGGGGCTTCGGGTGCCATTATGTGGGGTAAAGAGATTGCCACTCAATGGCTGCCTGGTGAGGTCATCAACTTCGCCCTGATCGCCCATAGCGATGAAGCACTACTGGCAGCTTTGTTTTTATTCATCTGGCATTGGTACAATGTGCATTTTTCCACATCGGTCTTTCCCATGGGAACGGCTTTTTTGACCGGTTATCTGTCCGAGGAACTGATGATTGAGGAGCATTATGAATACTATATAGAAGTGATGAAGCAAGAAGGTTTTGAAAATGAAATTCTTCCTCCTCACCAAGGGGGCGGGAACGATAATATCAAAAAGAAGCCGATGGAAGAAATCCATTCGGCTTCGGAGTTGCCCCGGATTCTGTAACCAGGAATGAAAGAAGGTGACTGGAGAATGAAAACATTCCTTTCCAAAATATATATCATCGGTTTCATGGTGTTGACGCTTGGCTTTATGGCTCTGATTTGGAAGGTGACTTTTCATCAAATCATAGTAGAATATCAAAATCGTAAAAAGAGCGAACAAATTACCGATATGAGAAAAGAAAAGGAGAGGCTTTCCGCTGACCCAACTTTTCAAAGCGCCATTATGGAAGGCGAAGAGCGTGTAAAGCATTATCTGGGATATCGGGTTCTGGAGGATACAAGGATTGAGGGCCATTTCCATCACATAGATTTTAATGTCATACCCGACAAAGGCTCCTACTGTATCACCTGTCACGGCGATATCCCCCATGACAAGTCAAAGGAGCTGCGGGCTTTTGCCAACATGCATGCCTCGTTTATTGCTTGTCAAACCTGCCATATCCGCTTGGAAGGCGAAAAACGCACCGGTGTTTTTAAATGGTATGCCCGTGGCACTGGCGAGATCACGGACAGCCCTGTGAAGGAGGGGGTATTGCCGGGAAGATATCAAGCCAAGATCATACCCTTTGAAAATGAAAACGGACGCCTTCAGCGGATGGACAATCCGGAACGTATGCTGTTTGCAGCTGAATTCAAGAAAAAGGAACCGGAATTATCCGAGTTGCAAAAAACCAAGGCCAGAAAAATCATTCATAACATTGTCAGCAAACAACCCCATATTTGTGAAGACTGCCACCAGCAGCAGGCACCGATTCTTCCGTTCAAAGAGCTTGGTTATCCGGAAAAACGAGTCAATGCCTTTATCAGCACGGAAGTCATCGGCATGATAAAAAATTATACAAAATTCTATATGCCGCGGATGCTACATCCAGGTCAGGCTGACGACGGATCAACGCCTTCGGGGGATAAATGAGAACTGCTTTTTTTAAAAGGAGCATTCAGTGCGATATCCTTCCTTGAAAATAGTTGCGGTGTTTACTGTGCTGTTATGCATGTTTTTGCTTGCAGAAACGCTGCAAGCTTCTTCCGATGCCCTTCCGGATTCGGAAAATTGTCTCTATTGCCATCGTTACCCACAGATGGGGCGATATGATGAAAAAGGAAAAAAACGGATTTTTTATATCAATGACCGGGTTTTCGCACGATCCATCCATGGTAAATTGAGTTGTAAAAGCTGTCATGTTAGCGGTCTGGATCAAATCCCCCATACCGATATTCAGAAAGTGGATTGTACGACCAAGTGTCACATCAAGGAACCTTCAACCAATCAGGAATTCTCCCATGCCAACATCGTTCAAAAAGTTGAAGCAAGCGTTCATGGACGGAAAAATGGCACAAAACCATATCCGGAAGATCTTCCGGAATGTAAATCCTGTCACGACAACCCACTGTATAGTTCGCTGGAAGGATTGTGGTGCGACAGCGAAGCCTTGTCAAATGAAACCTTGGCAAGATGCACTGTTTGCCATGTGCGCAAGGAGTGGGCAGACAATTTCTACGCTCATTTCATGCACAGAATGCAAAAGCAGCGGACCCAGAAAGAGATCGTGCAACTCTGCACCGGTTGTCATGAGGATCAAGAAAAGATGAATCGTCACGGACTCGAAAGCATTGAAACCTATAAAGACACGTTTCACTGGAAACAGGTAAAATACCGCGTGGAAAATGCGCCGGACTGTATTACCTGCCATGTACCTGTTGGCTATTCCACCCATGAAATGTATCCGCGGACGGATCCGCGTTCACCTCTGCACATGAACAATCGGGTGAATACCTGTGCTCACCAGGGCGGTATTCAGACTTGTCATCCAGGCGCAACCCCTGAATTCGCAATGGGTAGGGTGCATGCCTATGGCGCCAATGCGGAGATGGCGGCATCAGTCCAGACGACAACTGTTGCATCGAGGGATGATGAAAAGCTGAAGTTGCTGGTTCAGGTCAGGGCGAAAAATGAACTGTCGAAAAAAGAAGTTTTCCATTATCAGGTACTGCATTATATCACTCTGTTTTACAAGATTCTGATCGGCAGTGTCATCGGCTTTATGATCCTGCATCAGTTTTTGGACTACAGGAGAACCCGGAAAAGAATGAATCAAAGGCATCATTCCATGAACTTGGAAAAGGACGATAGGGTATGAAGCATCAACCACTCGAGGGACAGCGACTGTTTATTCGATTGAATCGTTCTGAAAAAAATCAGCATCTGATTTTTGTAGTCTGTTTCATCATATTGGCAGTGACCGGTTTTATGGTTAAATTGCCGGAAGAGATTATCGCGCTTCTTGGAGAGCATCAGCAAAAGTTGTTTTATTACCGCAGCATCGTGCATCGCGTGGCCGGCACAATTATGGCTTTGGCCAGTGTTTACCACGTTGGGTATCTTTTTTTATCATCGGCTGGCCGGCGTTGGTTTATCGACATGATGCCGCGCCCCAAGGATCTGAAGGAAATGTTTCATAATCTGATGTATTATTTGGGAACACGGGAAACGCCGCCGGAATTCGACCGTTTCTCCTATAAGCAAAAATTGGAATATGGCGCTTTGATTGCAGGCACGGTCTTGATGACTGGCTCCGGTATCATTTTATGGACCGAATCATCATGGGACAAGTTCATCCTTGATATCGCGGCCATAGTTCACGCCATGGAAGCTGTGCTGGCTTGCATGGCGATCATGATCTGGCATCTGTATGAGGTGCATTTGCGACCGCATAAATTTCCCATCGACAACATGTGGCTCACCGGCGTGATTCCGGAAGAAGAAATGAAAGAGGAGTTTCCATTGCATTATAAAAAGATCATGGAAAATCCGGAATTACAAAGGATCTATATTGTGGGAGAACCGCCGGACCGACATGAAACCGGACCACGGATCCCATTGGTGGATCTACCCGGAATTAATTAGAGATAAGAGCTGGAAAGGAAGAAATTGAATGCCGAGGCAATGGGATGAACATATGGCCGGCCCCGCGCGGCCATCGCGAAAGATCATTACTTTTATTAAGCGGTTTCCCATACGGATGCTTAAGATTTTATATCTGTCACCATTTTTTCTGTTCAGCCTTTGGATGTTTCAAATCGTTTACTTCCCCAAAGCGGAATTCAAACAAAAGGTGATTATCGCCAAACCGATTATTGATGATGTTGCTTTTTTCCGAAAAATGCTAGAATCAAAACCTCCTATCGCCCAAGGGTATTTTCATACACCCGACGAATATGTCACCCAGACCGAACATTATCCGCCTCTTTGTTCCAACTGCCACGGTTCCTATCCCCACAGCAAGGAAAAAAAAGTGCGCTCCATGCTGAATTTTCATACCGGATTTATTGCCTGCGCTGTATGCCATGCTCATGAAAAACCACCGGAAAATGAAAAAGTGCGTTTCAGTTGGGTGGATCGTCAAACCGGAAATATCACCTTGGAAGTGGAAGGAGAATATGGGAAATATTCAGCGAAAATATTTCCTCTTAAAATTCATGAAGACGGACGGCGGGAAATTTATCAGCCGGTAAGTGCAGAGGCAGCACAGGAATTCATTCGATTAAAGCAGCATTTCAGTCCTGACCAGATAGCGGAAGCGAAGATCAAACTGCATGGGAATATCTCTCAAAAACCGGTTTCCTGTTCAGAGTGCCATATAAAAGATGGACATATGGATTTCAAGGAATTGGGCTTTGCTCCGAATCGTGTCCAACACCTGATTTCCACAGAAGTCGTGGGATTGGTGGAGAAATATAAGGCCTTCTATCTTCCCGATGAGATTGATTTTTGAAAATAATAATGTCGAATGGCGCCAAACAATGATCAATGAGGATCATTCCGTATCGTTAAAAGCTGTTTTTTTGCTTCTCAAATTTGGGCTTATAAGGACGGTCTTATTCTTAATTGTTATTCTGCTTCAATCGATTCCCGTCGAGGCCGGAATTCGACTGATCGGCGCATCACCCCTTTTTCAGATCCATGGGATGCTAAGAAGGCCAAGTGATATAGCTGTGTCGAAAAGCGGTCGGATCTATGTTGTCGACGGCGTGAACCATCAGATCCGGCTTTACGATTCCAAGGGCAACGAAACCGGTTCATTCGGCACCAAAGGAACGGAAAAGGGAGAATTGTTTCGCCCTCTCGGCATCGATTTGGATGCTAACGGCAATGTGTATATTGCCGATTCCGGTAATCATCGCATACAGATATTTAATTCAGAAGGAAGTTGTCTCAAGGTCATTGCAGTGCCTTCTGTGACAGCGAAACCGTCGGATCCGGTGGATGTAGCCGTGGATGAAAACGCTCGAATTCTATATGCTGTGGACAATGATAATCATACGATAAAACGGTATAATCTCGCCACGGAAAAATGGAGCAGTTCATTCGGTGAGCCGGGTTCGGGAAAACGGGAGTTCAAATATCCGTTTTTAATAGCGCTTGATTCAGAGTGGTATCTTTACATTGTGGATGTTATCAATACACGTGTGCAGGTCCTGAGTTCGGAAGGCCGATATGTAACCGAAATCGGAGGGTGGGGAGTGGAAAAGGGCGAATTTTATCGCCCCAAAGGAGTGGCCCTGGACACCAAACAGCGTGTTTATGTCAGTGACAGTTTCATGGGAGTGATTCAGATCTTCAAGAGAACAGGTGAATTGATCGGTGCCGTTGGTGATCTGAAAAATGAGGCTGTCATGCGCTTTAAAACGCCTATTGGAATCTGGATCGATGTCCATAACAAATTGTATGTTGCGGAAATGTTTGCAGACACGGTCAGCGTGTTCCTTCTTGCTGATGAACCTGAATAAGATTCAATGAGAATTTATATTCTGTTTGTAGGGTTTTATTGCATGTGGATTCCAGCGTTGATTTTCGCTGGTGAAATCAGCCCCCCTAAAAATCCCAATTCCGCCAAAGCCTGCGCCATTTGTCATTATCGCTGGATGGATACTTTTTTTATCGAAGGTAAAGGCACGGACCTTGTCCCCTACCAGTCAGAAAAAAACGCCGCAAACCTGGAGATGTGCATGTCCTGTCATGATGGCAGCGTAATGGACTCAAGAGAGCAGTTCTGCAACGGTCATGGTCATGCCGTTGACAAGCCGCCGCCACCCGGCATGGTGATCCCAAAAATATTCCCCTTGGATGAAAAAGGGAATATGAATTGCGCCACCTGTCACACGGCCCACGGAGTTCCCAGCGGTGAAGACGCTGTTGAAACGATTTTTATGAGGACCTCTAATCGCAATTCAGCCATGTGCCGCATGTGTCATCCGCATGAGGATGGCGGCGCTAAGAATGGCAATCATCCGATTGACGGTATCATGCCCGAAATGCCACGGAATCTGATTCGGAAAAACGCCTCGGCGGACGATAAGGGTCACCGCCTTACTTGCGAAACCTGTCATGTTGCCCACGGTTCCAAACAACAATCATTTTTAGTAGACGGCTGCGGTCAGTCTGAACTGTGTCTGCGCTGTCATGGAGATAAGGAAAGTTATACACCAGAGGGCCGACGCAGACCCGGTCACTTGGTCAATGCTGTTCCGGAAAATATCACCATCCCGGAAACATTGCTAAAAAACGGAGCAAGGATGGGAGACCGCGGCGCCGTCATCTGTCAAACTTGCCACAAAGTTCACCGGAATTTTACCGAAAAGCAGTTGTTGGTGCTTCGCAAAGATGATCATTCCGGGCTTTGTTTGACATGCCATACAGATAAAAATACGATTCAGGACACAAAGCATGATTTGGGAAAATCCAAGCCAGTGGAAAAAAATCTTCAAGGACGCACGGTGGCTCAGGATGGCGT
>PNOB01000041.1 GCA_013824585.1 Desulfobacterium sp.
GCTAGGACCTTATGCTGTGGAGGGTGTCGTCACCCCGGACACTTACACTGTCGGGAAAAACAGTCAAATAATATCATCTGATATCTCCCGAAAGACAGTTCAGTTGATCAGTAAACCGGATGGGGGTTTGACGGAAGTTCCAGTGGCAGATGCTCTTCAGGACAAACCCTGTCTCTCGGCTGATAATATTGCCGTTCTTGCCGGCTACGCAAGGCAACTCGAGGAGCATTACGGATACCCACAGGATATCGAGTGGGCGATTGACAGTAGAGGATCTATTTTTATTCTGCAAAGCCGCTCCCTCCGTGGACTGGATTCCGGTAAAAGTAATCCGGTCCTCCCAGTACTGACAGGGTATCCACTGCTGATTGAAAATGGGGTGACTGTTTCAGGAGGCGTAGGGTTCGGTCCGGCTTTTCATGTTTCTTCAGACGAAGACCTTTTGAATTTTCCCGATGGCGCAATCCTGGTTGCCAGGCATTCCTATCCTAAACTTGCCATGGTCATGAAAAAAACCAGGGCAATCGTTACCGATACGGGAAACATAGCAGGGCACATGGCTACTCTGGCCAGGGAATTTGCGGTACCCACAATAGTGAGTACTAATGTGGCCACATCCGTCATACAAGAAGGTATGGAAGTTACAGTGGATGCTTATTCCGGAAGAGTATATCAGGGAAGGGTGCCGGAATTAGAAGCATACCAGGTTACAGGTGAATTCCCCATGAAGGACACCCCGATATACAGCATTCTGAGAGAGGTAAGCGACTGGATCGTCCCCTTGTATCTTTTGGACCCCGAGTCGCCGGACTTTTCACCTCCTTTTTGCCGTACCCTTCACGATATCTGCAGGCTGGTACACGAGCATTCTTATACCGAGATGTTTAAGCTCAGTGATTCCATCCCCGATAAAAGGAAATGGGCTTTTAAATTGAAAGGTTTTATCCCGCTTGACCTGTACGTTATCGATTTAGGCTCCGGCCTGAAGGAAAGTAATGCGAATCTCAACAGTATATCTCCCGATAAAATCATTTCTGTTCCATTCACGGCACTCCTCAAAGGGTTGATGAATGAGGGTTTCCAGCAAAACCAGGTGCGCCCTATGGAGTTTAAAGGTTTTTTATCCGTCATGAGTGAGCAGATGCTCTCCCCCCCATCCGCTACTGAACAATTCGGTGACCGCAGTTATGCCATTATTTCAGATAAATATTTGAATTTCAGCTCCCGTGTCGGATATCATTACAGTATCGTCGATTCCTACTGCAGCCGGACTGTTAATATGAATTATATATCTTTCTCTTTCAAGGGGGGTGCAGCAGATGACATTCGGAAAAACAGGCGTGCAAGGGCCATCACCAGGATACTTGAATCACTTGATTTTTCATCGGAGGTCATGGGAGACAGAGTTATTGCAAGGTATCAAAAACACGAGAGCCATCTCATCGAAGAAAAACTGGACATGATCGGGCGTCTGCTTCAGTTTACCCGCCAGATGGATATGCTGATGACCAATGAAGCCAGTGTTGAAGTATTGGCTGAAAACTTCCTCGAAGGAAATTACAATCTTGAAAAAATAATTCCTGGTCAATAAGGCAGTTCCCATTTATCCTGCTGTAGTTATATTTTGATGTACGTCCTCAACTCTCCCGACTCTCGCCCCAAGCCTCCTTCGGCGGTCGAAAAATCTTCTTTACATGTTGCAAATAATTTTGACATCGACTTTACGGAAGAGACGTTCACTTCTTGGTAACCGAAAACGCCCCGCAATGCATTGTCCCGAAAATAATTCCGATAAATTAGCGAATAACAGATTGATAATAAAAAATTAATACTGTGAACACTGACCCTTTGATCACTGCGGATGATGAATATGAACCATGGCGGAAGAGGTATGGCATATGTTTTGCTGTTTCGATTGTGACAACTACATGATCCAAAGACTGAAGGTTCTCAAGGATGATTTGGATGATTGTGCAACATATTATTACTTTTTAAAAAAGCAAGTTCTTGTCAAATATTCTGTATTTTGACTGTAAACTCCTTGTCCCTATATAAATACAATAAGGTCGTCAATGGAACTTGAACAGGAAGCAGGTGTACCCATAAATCAACCCCATGCGAAAAAAAGAGGGGAAGAGCATTATTCCAAACTCTACCGGAAATTCATTTTTCTCACCCTGATATGTTCTCTGGTTCCCCTTTTTCTGGTCGGTTGGGGGATCTACGCTTACTATTCCGGATTTTCAAAGATCCGGATAATGAATTATTTCGAGAATCAGGTTGAGCATCATCGGGAAATAATAGAACTTTTTTTACGGGAACGAACTTCAGACCTCCAATTGGTAATTCTGACGCATTCTCCCGATTACCTGCAAAACCCGGGAAATCTCAGACGCATCTTCAGCATAATGAACCAGGGGAGTTCATTTTTTACGGACTTGGGCCTTATCGATGATAAGGGTAATCATTTGGCATATATCGGCCCGTATGATCTGATGGACAAGAACTATTCCCAGGCTTTCTGGTTTAAGGAAGTGATGAATAAAGGGATCTATATCAGTGATATGTTTACCGGGTTTCGCAAAGCGCCCCACTTTATAATCGCCGTTACCCGAATTGAGGGAAACAGGAAATGGATCTTGCGGGCGAGCGTAGATACGGAATATTTCCGTTCCCTGGTTGAGAACGTCAAGATAGGCGCAAGTGGTGAAGTATATCTTTCGAATCAGGAAGGAATCCTGCAAACCACCCCCCGCTTCAGCGGTAAAATCATGGGAAAAGCCCCATTGCCGATTGAGTTTTTCAGCAAGGAAAGCGGCATCGGAATATATGAGGCTGATAATAACAATCCGAGCCATCGTTTTCCCCGTCAGCTAGTTGGCTATACCTGGCTTAAAAATCCCCGCTGGAAGCTGGTCGTAAAACAGGATTATGCCGAAGCGTTTAGAGACGCAAATCAAGCAAATCGGGCCGCATTGATTTCCCTTCATTTAAGCCTTCTGATCATCTTGGTCATCTCTGTAATAAGTACCCGCTACATGATTAATATTATAAAAAAGCAGGACAGTGTATCTGATTTGCTGAACAAACAGCTCGTTCAAGCTGGGAAAATGGCTTCACTGGGGGAACTCTCGGCCGGAGTGGCCCATGAGATCAATAATCCTCTGGCCATCATTCTGACTGAATGCCAGGTCATGAAAGACACGATCGATGATGCACCCAGTTTGAATAATGAAGTCAGAACCGAATTGACCGCATCTCTGTCTCAGACGGAATCCCAAGTACATCGTTGCAGTCTTATCACGCAGAGCCTCCTCAAATTTTCACGCCGGAGCAAGTCGCAAAGAGAGATGGTAAATCTGAATGCTTTCCTTGAAGAAGTGATCGGGCATATGGAGGGAAAAGCAAAGGGGATAGGAATTCAGTTTGCGCTCGATTTGGAAAAAGATATTCCCTCCTTCCCATCGGATCCTTCTCTGCTGCAGCAGGTGTTGCTAAACCTTATCAACAACGCCATCGACGCCCATGAGGGAAAACCTTATGGAACAATCAGTATCGGAACCCGGACCGACAGCAGCCGACATGGCGTGGAGATCACCGTCAGCGATACGGGTTCGGGTATTTCTCCTGAGAATATAGAAAAAATTTTCGACCCTTTTTTCACCACGAAAGCAGTGGGAAAGGGGACCGGATTGGGGCTTTCCATAACCTACAGCACTATCAAGGGGTTGGGCGGGGACATTTCGGTTAGCAGTATCATAGGCAAAGGGACTCAATTCAAAATTTTTCTTCCTTTCAGACCTTCTGATAATGATCAGGAAAATCAGGAAAATGTAATTATCCAACCCCAGTCTTCCATATTAAAAAGTGGAGCGAATAATGAAAAAACCTAGAATTCTTCTCGTTGACGACGAGATGGCATTTGCCGACAACCTTATGAAAATTCTGTCCAAAAGAGGCTATGATGTCATAGTCGTATATAACGGTGCTGATGCTGTCAGCATGATCGGAGAAAAGGAGTTTGATGTCATCATCCTTGATATGAAGATGCCGGGAATGAATGGTATTGCCACATTGAAGGAGATCAAGAAAAAAACGCCTTTTGTGGAAGTCGTCATTCTTACAGGGCATGGTTCCGTCGAATCGGGAATCGAGGGCATGCAACTAGGGGCATTTGATTTTTTGATGAAACCGGTCAAGGTCGACGATCTCCAGGAAAAGGTGAGCGAAGCCTACCGGAGAAAACTGGTACAGGGGAAAAGGGGGTAACGACTCAAAATGTCAAATTTAATACGTGTTTTTCTGATTGATGACGAGAAGCTTTTCGTAGAGAGCCTGACCAAGGTCTTGCGAAGAAGAGGGATGGAAATCAAATCAGCTCTCAGCGGAGCCGAGGCTAACGACATTCTTTCCACCGAAACGTTCGATGTTATCGTTCTGGATATGAAAATGCCGGGGATGGACGGTGTAGCGACCCTGAAGGCAATCCGGGATAAGGGCATTACGACCCCAGTGATCATCTTGACCGGCCATCTTGATATCGAACGCGTCATCGAAGCAGCGAAAGAGTCCGCTACAGAACTTCTTATCAAACCGTGCCCTGTGGAAACACTTGTTTCCGCTATTGAGAATGCCTATGAAAGAATCAGCTTGTTTGAACCTGAAAGGTATTAGTCAATGGCCACACTCCTTATTGTTGACGATGATCAAGAGTTGCGCCGGAGCTTTGATAAGCTTTTATCCGATAAGCTGTACACCATATTGACGGCTTCCAGTGGTGAAGAGAGTCTTGCGATCATAGAATCGGCCTGTATCGATTTGGTTATCATAGATGTGTGCCTTCCGGGTATGAACGGTCTGAAGACATTTAAGGCCATGCGCGAAATCGATCCCCATATTACGGGGATTATAATGACAGCCTTCAGTACCACTGAGACAGCAATCGAGGCGATGAAAATAGGCGCCTTTGACTATGTCACCAAGCCTTTTGATATTCCAGAGATTTTCACTCTTATCGATCAGGCAGTGGAGGCAGGCCGCCGGGTGCGCTCCCGCGTGGACATGGATGTTGTTCCTAAGATAACCTCTTCCGAGATCATCATCGGGCAGAGCAAGGTCATGCAGGAACTTTACAAAACCATTGGGCGGGTAGCCCCCACCGATGCCACGGTACTCATCCGTGGGGAATCCGGAACGGGAAAGGAACTTGTAGCCCGCGCTCTTTATCAGCACAGTCTCAGGGCAAGAGAGCCCTTTCTGATAATCAACTGCGTAGCCATCCCTGAAAACCTGCTGGAAAGCGAACTTTTCGGATATGAAAAGGGAACCTTTACCGGGGCGATAGGCCGGCGCATCGGGAGAATCGAACAGGCCAACGGGGGAACGATCTTTCTGGATGAAATAGGTGATATGCCGTTAAGCCTGCAACCCAAAATCCTTCGACTGCTCGAGGAGAGGCGTATCGAGCGCCTTGGCGGGCATGAAACCATTCCGGTTAATGTTCGCATTATTGCGGCCACCAACCGGGATCTTGAATCCGCCATTGCAGATGGATATTTTCGGGAAGATCTATATTACCGTTTGAAGGTGGTCACCATCCGGATTCCCCCCCTGCGCGAACGCCTGCAGGATATACCCCGTCTTATCGATCATTTTCTTGCCAGATTTTCCAGTGAAATGAATGTTGATAACCCGGGAATGACCTTGGAGGCCAAGGAAATCGTCAGCCGGTACAACTGGTCCGGCAACGTCCGTGAACTGTCCAACGCCATACAAAAGGCCCTGATTTTCAGCCGCGGCTGTTCCGTTCGTCCGGAAGATATCACCCATGTTATAGAAAAGAGGGATGAAACGTATGAGAGCGCCAACGAAAGGTCTCCCGCAGAGGAAACGCTGCAATGGATCCGCAGGGTTCTACTTTCAAAGAAATACGAGAACGTATTTGAATATTTGAATGACAGTTTCTCCAGCGCCGTTATCGGGGCGTCACTCGAAATAACAGGAGGCAACAAAAGCATCGCCGCCAAACTCCTGGGTCTTTCCAGGCCGACCCTCCAGGCTAAAATCGATAAATACCGGCTCAAGGTTGAAACACACGTGAAAGCGGTAAATCCGTCATGTCCCGAGTCCCTTTCGGTTGTCGAAAAATCTTCTTTGCATGTTGTAAATAATTCTGACAGCAACTTCACGGAATAGACTTTCACTTCCCGGTAACTGAAAACTACTTCTCAGTGCATTGTCCTGAATATACTCCCGACAAATTAGCATAACAGATTGATAACAAGGAATTAATACCGCGAATATAGATGCATAGATCGCTGCGGATGACGGATATAGCCCGGATGTGGCAGGGCCTGGCACATGTTTTGCTCTATCTTGTAACAACTACAGGGTTCGAAGACTGAACGCGTTCTATGAATCTACTCCCTTCGGGGTGACGGAATATCGGCGAATAACCGGATCTTTTTTATAAAGGACCAAAACAGAAAAATATTTAGAAAAAGGAGGTTTTGTAAATGGATAAAACAAAGGGGGCGGTAAAGTTTATATTCTGGCTGTCTGTGTCCGTAGGGTTATTTATTTACTCATACGGGACATACACTTCCGGCCAGATGACTTCGTGGTATTATTACAAGGCCAAGACGGATGGGTACGCTGTCCATTCAACTTATTTTAAAAAGGCTACCAAGGAAAATCCGATGATGCTGCAGATCGGCAAATTTGATAAAATTGAAGGTCTTCAGGCAGTGGAAGTCAAGAAGGGCGACCGTTTGCCGAAAAACACCGACGGAATCATCGAAAAAAAGGTGATCAAAGAAGAGAAACAGGCCAAGCTGGAGGACGGAATGATCAAGGTTATGGTGCCTTGGGAGATAAAAGACGCCAAAGGATTTAAATTCAAGGACACCTTCAAGCACAAGGGGATCGAGACAAACCCTTGGTCTGGGGCATGGAATGTCATGATGGTTCTGTTGATCGGTTTGGCGCTCGGACTAACGGCTGAAGGGTTTACCGATATCATGGGGTTAAAGTTGGATAAGATCGTACATCACTAAAGACTAAAGGAGGCTTAAAACATGTTTGATTTTATTATTGCAGGGATAGAAATGCCTTGGATGCTCCTGGTCTTGACAGGTGCAACGGTTGGAATGGTTGGAGGTTTTATCGGTGTAGGGGGCGGCTACATGGTTACACCGGCCCTTATCGTATTCGGTTTTCCGGGCTACATGGCCTCGGGCATCGACATGACCCATATCGCTGGTAAGTCCGTTGTGGCCACAGTGCGTCACCGGCAGCTCGGCAATATCGACTGGGTTCTGGGTCTGGCGATGGTGGGGGGAACCATGTTTGGCGTGGAACAGGGGGTCAGGCTTCTTAACTGGACCAAAGAGTTGGGGCTATCGGGAATCGTCCTTCTGACCACTTCGGTAATTGTCATGATCGGTCTGTTTGTCTATACGCAGCTTGAAACCCAGGCGGCAAACAAAATAGCGAAAAAAATGGAGAAGTCTGGCGAAAAGGTCGGCCGTGAGATCATCACCAGTAAATTGCCCGTCTTTTTTCAACGTATTTCCCTTTACCCCATCGTGCGCTGCAGGCAGGCCCGTGTCGTAATCTCCATGTGGGTCATTGTTATCGTGGGAGCGATTACAGGGGTTCTGGCCGGTTTCTTAGGCGTAGGCGGAGGGTTTGTCCGGGTACCGTCAATGATTTATATTGTAGGCGCCTCCACACACATCGCCGTGGGAACGGATCTTCTTGAAATCGTCGTTTCCGGCGGTTATGGTGCCTTGCGCCATTCGATGATGGGGAATGTCGATTTTCTCGCCGTACTCTTTATGATCGTGGGCGCCATGTTCGGGGCACAATTCGGCAGTATTGCGACAGCCTACGTGCGCGGGCCCGCAATCCGCTATATCCTCAGTTACTCTCTGATTCTGGCAACGGTCGGCGCCTTTTTGCGGCTTGCCTACATGCTGACCGGATCAAAGTATGCTTTTCTCTCCTTTTTTGCTGTTGTCTTTACCCTGGGGGAGATGTTTTTCCTGTGCTTTTTTATCATGTCCCTGGTATACTTCGCGCTCCGTTATCAGAAAGGCAAATCGGTTCCTGACTGGATACCATCGCTGGTAGTGAAAAAATAAACATGACTTACCGTATTAATAACTTAACTTAAGAAAAGGAGATATATATAATGAGATGGTTTTATCACAACATGATAGGATATTGGATTTCACTGCTGACAATCAGCCTGGTTATTGCCGGCTTTATCTATGTCAATTGGCTCGCCGATAAGGTAATCGGTTAAGAGGAGAGGGGTTAACATATGAATATAATAGCCAATATTTTTCTATATGGAATAATCGGATATTTTCTTTACGAATCCACCATTGTGAAGTATGATCCGTGGAATGCTTTTGTGGTGGCCTTTGTTCTGGCTGTGTCGATTCTTACCACACTGATGCCAGGTCTTCACGCGGAAAAAACATCTCCGGGGGAATATCCTTACGATGACGAATGATGAGATAGAGGCCCTCAGGGCTGTGATCCGGGGTCTCTATCCCAAACGCGCGATAGGTGATCTTACCGAGAAGGTTTTTCAGCGTGAGCTGGTTAACCGCTCGCTGGATCTCTATCGCGCTCTCATACGGATGAAGACGAAAGAGGATGAACAGATTGTCTGTGAGCATCATGTGGTGCGATCCCATTTCAAAGTGACCCAATCGGTGATGAGGGAACCGGAACAGGAGACCGTCAGTTTGTTCGCCACGGACCGCAGCCTTTTCCATCTGAAAGCCATGTTGATGCCCGGCCGACCGCCCAGCGCCGATAAGGAAGACAATTTTTCAATGGAGCAGATACCCCTGGAGCATATCGGGTCGGTCCGGGTCAAACGTCAGATCAGGATCGAGGAGATGGGCATGGGAGCGGCAATAGCAGGCCTTGCCGCACTGTTTTATTCTTCCCTTGCCATAACCGGTCCTTTTATGGTGGGATTGGGGATATTGGGAATATTGCATGGCTTATTGCTTCCCACCCGATGGGTGCAGGTGGAGACACTTGATCCGGCATCCGAACCGATACTGGTTTATTCGCTCCGCAAAAAAAGCGCGCGCAGGATGGTCAAGTTCCTCCGGGAGAAAATGAGGCGCCAATGAAAGATATTAAAATATTGCTTGTCGATGATGAAGTTGATTTCACGGCCAGCCTGAGCAGGGTGCTCACCCGCCGGGGTTTTGTTGTTGAAATCTCTTCAGACGGGCTTACCGGTCTGGCGCGGATCATCCAGGGGGATTTCGATGTGGTGGTCCTCGATGTCAAGATGCCAGGGATGAATGGAATCCAGGTACTCACGGAAATCAGGCGTCTGTCTCTGCCAACCCGGGTTATTCTTCTGACCGGTCATTTCTCCTTACCGGACGAAGAAAATACGCTTAAAAACGGCGCCTTTGCCTATCTGTTAAAGCCATACCCGGTATTGAAACTTGTCGAAATCATTAAAAAAGCCGCGGCACGGGAAATAAGCGCATAAGGATAGACGTAAGGAAGACGGGCCAATGGAAGATATCAAACCATCCGATAAATCAGAGCCTGCGATTCAAAAGTCGAATAAAATATCTACCCGCATCTGGAATGGTCTGCTTTTTTTTCTTGAAGCCATCGGCCTTCGCAGGAGCGTAAATGTAGATTCGGCCGCTCAAGTGGCCAGTCTTAAGAAATATCACACCAAATTTCGCAAGCTTATCTCCGCAAACAACAGTTTCCTCGAAACAACAGCCGATCTGGAGTATAAAATTCTCAGCAGGGGTTATATTGGCCCCTCTTTCACCAAGCGAAAAGTCATGCGCGCCATTGCCGATATTTATGCCATGGTGGAAAGTCTGAATGTCATCGCTGGAGACCGCTATTCGGATCTGTACAAGCCTCTGGAGCGCATCGCTTCAGCGCTGAAACAATTGCTTGAAGAATCGGATCTGAGGATTCCAGCCACGATCGTTCTGGAGATGTCCGCCATCTTTAGAAGACACGCTGATCTGGCAGGCGGCAAGATAGCAAATCTTGGCGAGATTAAAAATGTGCTCGGACTGCCTTCACCGGACGGCTTTCTGGTTACCACGGATGGTTTTCGGCTACTCATGGAGGAAAGCGGGATACGCTCCTGGGTTCAGGACAGGCACATGGAGCTTCTTTCCGAATCCGGAGATGTAGAAAAGATCAGTAGCGAGCTGCGCGAAAGGATCGAAAAGGTGGAGGTTCCCATATCCCTTAGAGAAGCCATTTTCGAACTTTACGACCGACTTTCCAGCAGAACGGGATCGAGCCCGTTTATGGCGGTTCGTTCCAGTGCGCTGGGTGAAGACAGCGATTTTTCATATGCCGGCCAGTTTTTATCCGTCCTGAATGTCAACAAGGAAGAACTTCCCGGAGCCTATCTGCGAGTGGTCGCAAGCCTTTACTCCCCTGAAGCGATTCAATACCAGCTTCTCCATGGAATCCTCAGTGAGTCGGCGGAAATGGCAGTCGGTTTTATCGCCATGGTGGATACCGTAACAAGCGGGGTTGCTTTTTCTAAGGATCCCAACCAACCAGATTCTGGGCATGTCCTGATTCAGGCGGTACTGGGGCTGGGCGTCGCCCTGGTGGATGGAAAAACCTCACCGGAAAGTATATTTGTCCCCAGAGACGATACGGCACAAAATATTGTCCGGATTCCTTCGCAACAAAAGAGCCGTTTTGTCCCTTTCCCGGGTGCCGGGCTAAAAGAGATCCCGCTGACACCAGAGGAGATCGGGCAAGATTGCCTGACCGATGATGAAGCACGACAAATTGCACGGTGGGCTCTTCAACTGGAGGCCCATTTCTCCGGTCCTCAGGATATCGAATTTGCTGTGGATAAAAATCGGCGGATCATTGTTCTTCAATCAAGGCCTTTGCGTCTAATCAACCGGGTCTCTCCCACCAACCAGCCCGTTGATGGTTTTTCCGTGCTGGTGAAAGGAGGGGAAGTTGCCTGTCCAGGTATGGGTTCCGGTCCTGCCGTGCACATAGATGAAAATGAGGACATGAATACCTTTCCGGAAGGCGCCATTCTGGTTGCTAAACGGCCCTCGCCGAAGTTCATCCGTCTCATGTCGAAAGCAAGAGCGATTGTTACCGACTTCGGGAGTACAACCGGCCATATGGCATCTCTGGCCCGGGAGTTTCGCGTGCCGACCTTGCTCAATACCAAGACGGCAACACGGGATATCCCTCCAGGGGCAACCGTCACCGTGGATGCCGGCGGCGGTATTGTGTACGAGGGAGAGGTTCCCTTTGCCGAAGAATGTGGGAGTAAGGAGGGTTATTGTAAGACAGGGGAGCAAAAGCCCGCCTCTCCCCATTTTCAGCTTCTCGAAAAAGCAGTGGCGATAGTTGCGCCGCTAAATCTCACCGATCCGCGGTCTCATAAATTTACAGCCGATGGGTGCCGGACCCTCCATGATATCGCCCGGTATGTCCACGAAAAGTCCTATAGCGAGATGTTCATGATGGGCAGCAATGTGGGAGATCTGAGAACCTCTGCCTACCATCTGGATGTTTTTCTCCCCATCGATCTGTATCTCATCGACCTCGGCGGGGGAATCGCAGACACACACGGTAGTCGGAAAGTGAAGCGATCACAGGTGATCTCCACGCCCCTTGTCGCAATGTTAACGGGAATGTTACACAAAAAAATTCCTCGTTTCGGAGCGAAGCCCATAGACATCGGTGGGTTTTTCTCCATCATGATGCGCCATGCCATCAATAACCCGGAGGGAGAATCCTCTTTTCGTGATCCCTGCTATGCCATCATTTCCGATAATTATCTCAACTACGCGGCGCGAGTCGGGTATCACTTCAATGTAGTGGATACCTATTGCGGCAAAACGCCGAATAAAAACTACATAAGCCTGACTTTCAGGGGCGGGGCGGCGGATTTCATCCGCCGAAGTCGAAGAACAAGAGCTATCGCCGGTATCCTGAAGGAGCATGGGTTCTCTGTCCAACAAAATCACGACATGGTGAGTGCCCGCCTGAGCAAGGCAAGCCGGGAAGAAATCGTCGGTCAATTGGAAATGATAGGAAGTCTCTTTCAATTCTTTCGGCAGATGGACGTTGCGATGACCAATGAAAATTCCGTCAATCTGATCAAGGATGCTTTTCTCAGCGGGGATTACGACCTTAAAAGACTGATGGCGAAAGAACAACTGTAATCCTTGAGAGTTGAAATGAAACATATTGACCATCCATCGGGAAGAGACTATAGAGAGTAATGTCGATTCTTTCATAATATCCAAACCCTTTGTGCGAATTCATGATCCGGTTGAAAAACATACTCTTTTTTATTCTGATGGCAGGGATCTGTATGAGTTGTTTTGTTTCCTGCTCCTCCATCAATCTGAAGCCGGACTATACAGATCTTTTTGATCATTATGATGATCCTGAAACCTATTTTTTTTCATCTGTCTCCGGAAATGACATCATCCAGGTCATGCGCATGATTGAGGAGAACATTGTACCCATCAACGCAACAGATCCCTATGGACAGACTGCGGTTATCCTGGCAGCGCAAAAAGGACATCTTGGAATGGTGGAGTATCTGATTCAGCAAAAAGCAGATCTGAATATCATGGATGAAAACGGGTCTACTGCCTTGATGGTCGCTATCCAGAGCGGGTGTATGGAACTTGCTATCCTGCTTGTCAACCAGGGAGCTGGAATCAATACAAAAGACCTTTCCGGGAATTTCCCGTTACAGATTGCGATCATAAATAATGAAACCGAATTTGTTATCATTTTACTGGAACGGGGTGCGGCATTGGATATACACGATGGAGACGGCAACTCTCCCCTGATGACTGCTATCCGATACGGAAATAAGGTAATTGCGAATCATCTCCTATCGAGAAAATGTAATCTCCGGGTTGCAAACATTGCCGGAGAAACAGCGCTTCACCTTGCTTTGCAATATAATAACGATGAAATCGCCAGATTATTGATCGAACACGGGGCGGATTTGAATCAACAAGATGGCAGTGGTACTACTCCGTTGATGCTTGCTGTGGATTATTATTCAATTGAAATGATCAAACGGATGTTGGACAACGGTGCTGATCCGGATATCCGGAATCATCTTGGAGAAACCGCTTTAATCAAAGCGTTTATGAACGGGTATATGGAAATCATACCCATTCTTTTGCAAAAAAAACCCAATCTGGATATTCGTGACAACCAGGGATTTACTATTTTAATGCGAGCCGCATATGACGGCTATATCGATATTGTAAAGAGTCTTGTTCAAAATGGTGCAGATCAGACCATACGGAGTTTGGAAGGAAAAACTGCCCTGGATATGGCACGGGAGCGCCGATATGAAGATATTGTTGAATTTCTTAAGAAAGCAGCCAGATAGTCATCAATCGAACTGCAAAAAGTGGAGTCATGGGCTTCAGATTCTTTTAATTCTTCTTTTTGTTTTTTCTGCATGGGCATGCGGGTTTTTCACTATTCAGCAGAGGGACAGTGCTGTTGCTGAAAGCCCGGCAAGGGAAGAGGGGGAGGCTACCGGCACGTTTTATAATTCAGCTCTTCTCATGGGAGAGGTCATCAGCAAGGAGGAATATGATTATCCGGTTATGGTGATCGCATACCCGCTTTCTTTTTCCAGCGACCCTATTCAGGATTATATCATTCTGGATCATGCAGGTCCTTTCATGATGTATGTTCCGGAGGGGAAGTATCGGCTGTATGCCATCAGCGACAGCAACAATGACACTTTTTTTGAGGGTTCGGAAGTCTCCGGCATCTGCAACAACGGAGAAGAGATTCTGATCAGAAAGGGAGAGGTTAGAAAGGGCCTCCGTCTCGTAACCGATATCAAGGCAGCTCAAAAGATCCAGTTTCCAAGGGAATTCTCATTCCGGGATGATATCAATGCAATAACCTATCTGGGAAAGAACGGCCAGGTCCGAAAAATCTATGATGAAATGTTTTCATTGAAAAATGCAGAGGTAGGATTATGGAAGCCATCTTCTTTCATGAAGGCCTATGGGGCCAATATCTATTTTATGGAAAAATATGATCCTGAAAAAATACCGGTTTTATTTGTTCACGGGACACAGGGAAGTCCCCAGAACTGGGTGTATTACTGGATTCGCCTGGACCGGAAGCGATATCAGCCCTGGTTTTTTTACTATCCGGCCGGTATGCACCTTTCTCTTGCTTCCCGGATACTGTATGAAAATCTGATCTCCCTGAAGCAACAATATGGCTTTGATAGAATCGCACTGACGGCACACAGTATTGGCGGATTTGTCACAAGGGCGATGTTGATTGACCCGGAATTCAGGAAAGAGCTGTCTTTTGTAAAACTGTATGTCACTTTTGCCACCCCCTGGTCCGGGTTTGATTCAGCAGACACTGCTGTCCGCTTTTCTCTGAAAAAATTGCCGAACTGGTTTGATGTGGGTACAAGAAGCGCTTTTGGCAAGAGAATCATGAGGGCAAGACTTCCTGAATCAATAAACTATTATCTGTTTTACGGGAAGCAGGACAAGATCGCCCAGGGGAAAGCAATCGATGATCGTGTATTTGCAGAGGCAAAGGGTCATTTTGGATTTGATTGCGACCATGAAACGATTTTATCCGATCGGAAGGTTTTTGAGCAATTTGATCGAATATTGGGACAGGAGCTTTAAGACAAAGCCAAAACAGATGAGCCAATTTCAAAACGATTAAAAAGTGTCACACCGGCGAAAGCCGATGTCCAGAAAAGAACTGAAAATACTGGATAGCGCTACACTTCACTGCGTGTCCGGCTTTCGCCGGAACTACAACAACAGACTTTTGAAATTGGCTCAGATTTAAAAGAGCCCAAGAGACGATTGCATCGCTATTTTTGCTGGATATTCCGATGGATCATAAGGTGTTGATGGGTATGGAAAATAGAAACCGGGTTCCTGCTCCCGGGGAGCTTTTCAGTTCAATCTGCCCTTTCAGGGTTTGTGTGATCAGGTTATGAACAACGTGCATCCCGAGGCCGATACCGCCCCGATTCCTTTTGGTTGTAAAGAATGGATCAAACAGCCGGCGCATTGTTTTTTCATCCATTCCTTTTCCCGTATCCTGATAAGTATAGCAGAGGATGTCTTTTTCCTTCTCAATCTTGATCCGAATGGTTCCTTTTGTTGTATTTTCAAATCCATGGATAAGAGAGTTGATGATCAGGTTTGTGGTAATCTGTGAAAATGCACCCGGGTAGCTTTTGATCTCGAGATCTTCCGGGCATTCAACGGTTATTGAATGTTCGGTCCTTTTGAATCTTGGGCGCAGACTGTTTACGGTATCTTCAATATTGGAGCGGATATTGAAAACTCTTTTTTTCTCAACCGCCTGATCCACAGCGACATTTTTAAAACTGTTCAATAGTTCTGCTGCCCGTTCCAGGTTTGACAGAACCATCAAAGAAGCTTCCTCGATCTTTTTTGTATATTTTGAAAATTCATGGGATGAGGGCTGTCGGGAATGACAGAGTGTATTAAATTCATTCGTTCTATCGGTAAGAAATGAGGCGGAAATCAGACCAGCCCCCAGCGGCGCGCTGATTTCATGGGCGACACCGGCAACCATATCCCCAAGTGTAGCCAGCCTTTCAGATCTCATCAATTGTTCAAAGGTTTGCTTCCGTTCCGTAATGTCCCTTGTGACACCGATGATGCCGATGGGCTCTCCTTTTGAATCATAAATAAAATTGGCTTCCACCTCACACCATACTCTGGAGCCGTCTTTGCGGTATAGCTCAATTTCCACCTTTCTGGGTTGATCCGGTGGCTTTTTCCCCTTGATATGCAGATCCAGCTCTTCCGCCATGGTTTGTGTCGCGATTTCATAAGAAGAAAGCGGCATGATCTCTTCAAGCTTATGGGTAAGCGCTTCTTCAACCGTATATCCCCGCAGCCGTTTAATCGATGGACTGACATAGGTAAAATTCATGTTCATGTCCATGGTCCAGATGTTGTCAGTGACATTGTCCGCAAGAAAACGATATCGTTTTTCACTGTTTTTCAGCAACTCTTCGGTCTGTTTACGCTCTTCAATTTCCGATTCAATCCCGGCCTGTGACACCAGAAGTTCAGCATGTTTTTTTTCCAGTTCTTTTGTCAGCCCGATCTCATTTTGATGCGCGGATACAAGGCCTCTGACCAGCATGGCAATAGAGATGGCAGCCAACGCGTTTAACAGCACGAAATTGGCTCCTGCAGCGAACATGACTTCACTGCTGCTGAAAAAGGGGAAGGAATGACCAAATACACCGGTTTTGATGAGCCATCCGGTTGTGGCGAGGGTGATGGCATTGATAATCAGTGCAATGACTGCGGCTCTTGCACCGAAAAAAACAGCGACAAGAATGGCAAATGTAAAGAGCCATGCTGGACCACCGCTTAAAGGCCCTACGGAAATGATAACCATCAATCCGACACCATAAATTATCAGCAGAGCGATTCCCGCACGGCCTATATATCCGATGCGACTATAAACCAGAAGCCACACGCCGGATATCCATACAAGGATGTCAAAAAACAGCAATCCCCACATCTGTTTTTTTATGGCCATTACAGATACAGGAATAAAAACAAAAAGACCGATCAATAATCCGGTGCATATGATCAAAAACAGAATGCGGGCACGCCAGTAGGTTATGCCGGCATTCCTGATCTCAGTCACGGGAATCATCCGGCTGATGGATCGTTCCTCGAACTGTTTAAAGATACGGGGTATTTCTTTTCTATATTTCATGCTTGTATCAGGCTCGAAATTTTAAAACACACTCCTCGACTCTGTATGGCCAATAAATGGGTTACAGTACCATATATCCTGTTGAATCAAAATGGCTTTTATTTTCTTGACACACAGAGGCGCTTTGATTCATGATTAAATTATGACAAGTTGTCTATTTTTTTACAGCATCTTTCCCTTTCTCAAGTAATTTTATATATTATTATTCAATAATATCAATTATTGCCATCGGTTCTCGATGTTTCGGACAGCAAGACAAACAGGGCATATCCGGTGGAATGAATGATCAAAATCATGGAGACTCTGTCATGAAAAACAATCAGCATAAAGAGATCATCCGGGAAGCCATTGTTCTGGCCTCAAAATGGCAGGAAAGAGCCAATGAGCTTCTCACCTTTGAGGAAAGAGGAATTCAGGAACAGATGATGAGACTTCTGACTCATCCCCTGGACAAGGTGATTTTGACAAAGATGATTGACCAGAGTTTCCGTTCCGAAAATACCCATCGCGTTGCAGACCAGATCAATTATCTTCTTCGAAACAGCGGTGTCCCGGAATTTTTTTCATCTGTGGAAAAGCTTCTGGTTCAGATGTTTCTCAGCGTGGGCCGGCACATTCCAAACCTTGCGGTTCCCAAGATGATCGACAAGATGAGGCATGACAGCAGCCGCGCCATCATTCCGGGAGAAGTCGATGTTCTGCATGAGCATCTTCGGAAACGCAAACAGCAGGGCGTACGGATGAATATCAATCATCTTGGGGAAGCGGTTCTGGGAGAGGCCGAGGCAAAGTATCGGCTGGAAACCTATGTTCAGGACTTGCAGAACCCGGAGATTGAATATATCTCCGTTAAAATCTCCACAATCTATTCCCAGATTCATGCTCTGGCATTTGAGCATACCATTTCCATCTTGAAAGAAAGACTGTCTCTTTTATATCGAACCGCGGGAAAAAACAGATTTGTGAGAAAAGACGGGACAGAAGTCCCAAAATTTGTGAACCTGGACATGGAAGAGTACCGGGATCTTGCAATTACGGCAAAAGCTTTTATTGAAACGCTGGATGAGCCAGAGTTTAAAAATCATTCAGCCGGAATTGTTCTCCAGGCCTATCTGCCGGATTCTTTCCCCATGCAGAAACAGTTGACCCATTGGGCCAGACAACGATTCGAGCAGGGTGGAAGTCCGATTAAAATCCGTATCGTTAAAGGAGCCAACATGGAGATGGAGATGGTGGAATCCGCCCTTCAGAACTGGCCTCTTGCTACCTATGACCGGAAGCTTCATGTGGATGCAAATTACAAGAGGATGGTTGAATATGGCATGGAATTGAATAATATCCAGGCTGTACATCTCGGGATTGCTTCCCATAATCTGTTCGAACTTGCCTATGCCTGCAAGGTGGCGGAGAAAAAC
>PNOB01000042.1 GCA_013824585.1 Desulfobacterium sp.
GGAATATTATCGGAAAACAAATATTATTTTCCCGATTATCAAAACCACGACAAAACACATCATACCGCTCCGGCACAGGGACCGGGTTATCTGCAAGGCCACCCTTGTGCAGGCATACACGAAAATCATCATTGATTTTCAGATCCGGTATTCAGACCGTAATGAAATCTGCTGCAAGGGCACCGGAGAGCAGGCTGCGGTCGCACTGCCGGGCAATGCACTGATGCTGCGGATACCGGATGATATCCAAAAGGCACTGGGTTTTTCTCATCATGGATAACCGGTTTCAACAAGCATGGATTACCGGTGTGGAACGGGTTGCCGCATGGTCAGACCTCTTGGATACCATCAATGTTTTTCCGGTTGCGGACGGGGATACGGGACGCAACCTTCTGGTAACCCTTGGCCCGCTTCGAAAAATTGAAACCGACTCAAAAACAGTCATCCACCATCTTCTCCTGTCTGCCCGCGGGAACTCAGGCATTATTGCCGCGCGTTTCTTTTCCGGATTTCTGACAGCCGACTCCTTTGAATCCATTCCTGCGGCTGCACGGCTGGGACGGGATCTGGCATGGAAAGCCATCCGGAACCCTAGGAAAGGCACCATGCTGGATATCTTTGACGCTCTTGCGGATTTCACGGAAAAAACAAGTCCGGATGGCAGTGCAGAATATACATCCAGAGTGATCGATCATCTGCAAAATGCTGTACACTCGACAACCGATCATCTTCCCCGTCTTAAGGAAGCCAATGTCGTGGATTCCGGGGCTCTGGGCATGTTTATCTATCTGGACGGTTTTCTGACCGGCCTGACTGGTCTGACCGGCCAGATGGGGCTATTCCGTCCAATCACATCGATCTTTAAAAACCGTCTGGAGATCAAATCTTCCTTCCATGAAACCGAGCAGAAACACTACTGTATTGACATGGTGCTTCGGCCGGAAAACGGAATGGAAGATGAGATCAAAAGGCTTTCAGAATATGGAGACAGCATTGTCATTGTCCCGGAAAAAGATTTTCTGAAAATTCATCTGCATGCAGATGACAAAGACGCTGTCCGAAAAAAAATGGAATCTCTGGGCTCAATGGTAAAATGGTCAGAGGAAGATCTGATCTCCCAGGTCAGAAACTTTCAATCCAGGCAGAAAGAACAATCCATTCATGTCATGACCGATGCTGCCGGGTCCGTAACCCGGGAAGACGCCGCACACCTTAGGATGACCCTTCTGGACAGCTATATCACAGCCGGAGATCAATCCCTTCCGGAAACCTGTTTTCTTCCCCATGACCTTTACCGCATCATGAAACAGGGAGAAAAAGCTTCTACTTCCCAGGCCTCTGAATTTGAAAGGCATCAGCATTACCAGAGCGCCCTGGATCAGTATGATCAGGTGTTATATCTCTGTGTGGGTTCTTTCTATACCGGCAATTATGATATTGCCATGGAGTGGAAGCAGAAGAATGATCCAGATAACCGGTTTACGGTTGTGGATACCGGGGCTGCTTCCGGACGATTGGGGCTTCTGGCAATTGCTACCGCCATGCATGCGAACAAAACCGATGATCCGGAACAGGTCAAAATATTTGCAAAACAGGCTGTGGATCAGTGTCAGGAGTATCTGTTTGTGGACTGCCTGAAATACCTTGCGAGGGGCGGCAGAACCTCGAAAGCCAGTGCTTTTTTCGGTGACATGCTTCATCTCAAACCAGTGGTGACGCCCACGGCCCAGGGAGCCAAAAAAGTCGCCATGGCCCGCAACCAGGAGGATCAGTTGAAAATTCTCATGGAAAAACTTCACGCATCCCTGAATCCAGAATCAGCGGTCTCTATCCTGCTTCAGTACACAGACAACCCGGAGTGGGTGTCTGAAACCGTACAAAACAGAATCAAAACAGAATTCCCCTTATCCGACATCATGATCCGTCCCCTTTCCCTGACCTCAGGGGTCCATACAGGGCCCGGCACCTGGGCAGTTGCGTTTCTGCCGGTTTCTGGAGATATGTTATCTGACGATCCAAAAACGATGGATTAAATATTCGTGCAAAAAATTTCTTGCACGAAAATTGATCAAAATAGTGCAAAATTCAGGTAATATTTTGCATGTCCCTTATCATGGATGTTCCCGGAATTCGGATCGTTTTTGCGGTGTATCGCTGATGGTGTGAACGCTTCGTAAACCATTTCAACTACTCAACGCCTCTCTTACCTTAAAGGCCAGATCCTTTCTGGAAAATGGTTTCTGGATAAAATGGATGTCCTTGTCCAGAACACCATGTTGCTCGATCACGTTGGCTGTATAGCCTGACATGAAAAGAATTTTTAATTTCGGGTAAAGGATGGTTAACTGCCTGGCCAGATCACGGCCGTTCATTTCAGGCATGATCACATCGGTTATCAAGAGATGAATTTCTCCGGTGTGTTCCCTGGAAAGGCGGATTGCCTCGTCCGGAGTATTGGCGGTCAGCACGGTATATCCCAGTCGTTCAAGCATGATTTTGCCCAGTTTCAGAATAACCTTTTCATCCTCGACCAGCAGCACGGTTTCCACGATAGTGAGATCTTCGACAGGCAAGGCTGTCATCTCCGTATTTTCCTCTGCTGCCTGATGGCGGGGGAGGTAGATCCTGAAGGTGCTGCCTTTCCCAGGCTCGCTGTCCACTTTGATGAAGCCATTGTTCTGCTTGACAATGCCATACACCGTGGCAAGGCCGAGTCCGGTTCCCTTGCCGAGTTCTTTGGTGGTGAAAAAAGGTTCGAAGATATTGGCCAGAATCTCTTTATCCATGCCGCAACCATCATCACTCACTGTCAACTGCACATATTCGCCGGGCAAAAAATCTCTGTGGGATTCGCAGTAAGACATGTCAAACGCCACATTGGCGGTCTCGATGGTTATCTTGCCGACATCCTTGATGGCGTCCCGGGCATTGATCACCAGATTGGCCAGAAGCTGATCGATCTGGGACAGATCCATTTTTACCAGCCACAGATCGCTGGCAGGTTTCCAGAGAAGATCAATATCCTCGCCGATCAGCCGCCGCAGCATTTTGAGGATATCTTCAACAGAGTCTTTGAGGTCTAAAATCTTGGGTGCAACGGTTTGTTTTCTGGCAAATGCCAGAAGCTGCCGGACCACATTAACGGAACGCTGGCCAGCGGAAATGATTTCCTGTATGTTCTCACGGAGAGGGTCTGAGGGTTGGAGTGCATCCAGCGACATGTCCGCGTAACCCAGGATGATGCTCAGCATGTTATTGAAATCGTGGGCAACACCGCCTGCCAATCGCCCGACGGATTCCATCCTCTGGGCCTGTTGGAGTTGGTCTTGAAGTTTTTTTCGCTCCTCCTCCGCCAGCTTGCGGTCGGTGATATCAATCGTGTAACCGGCCAACAAATTTTTATCTTCCCGGACAAGAGGGAACTTGATGGTGCTATAGCTCCGGCCATTCAATTCCTCATCCAGCTTCAGCACCTCTCCATTAGAAACAACTGCCCAGTCGTCTGCAGTAATCTTAGCGGCAAATTCGGGCGAAAACAGCTCCGCCATATTTTTACCGACAATTTCGCGACCCGTCATGCCGATCATCACCTGAAAATTGTCACTGGCCTGTAGCACGATGCTCTGAGTGGGCGTCACTTCTTTGATGTATATGTAAATCGGTGAATGTTGCATAAAAAGCGAGAACATCTCATTGCTCTCCCACAAGGCTTCCTCGGTCTTTTTGCGCTCGGTGATATCAATATGTGAACCCATCATCCGTACCGGCTGATTCTGTTCATCAAACTCGAGCGCCCCCATCGACAGAATCCAACGGAAGGAACCATCCTTGTGCCGCATTCGGAACTCCACATTGTACGGGTGCCATGGTGGGGCAAGCGAGGCTTTCAAAACCGCAACCGTCGCAGCCAAGTCATTAGGGTGAAGCCGGCTCTCCCACTCCTCGTAGCGTCCTGCGATTTCATGATCTTCAAAACCGATCTGTTTTTTCCACTGCGGAGAAAAGAAGATTTGGCCGGTACGCAGATCCCAGTCCCATATCCCGACATTGCCGGCATTTACCGCCCGACTCAGTGATTCCTCGCTTTTCTGCAACTCCTTTGTCCTCTGGGCGACCATTATGCGTAACGTCCTTGTCCAGAGCAACGAACCGGCAAGCAGGATAAGCAACGGCACAATCACCGCAGCAGCATATTTGACAAAGTTTTTGTAGTTTGTTCCGACCGGTTCCAATACCCCCAGCCATTTCTCATAAAAAATCCGGTGCTCTCCGGTCTGATTGAGGATATTGAGCCCTTCTACAAAGCGCGACAATAGCACTGTATTGCCTTTTTTTACCACAAAGCAGTTTTTGAAGGGCTCCAGGGGAGGGCCTACAGTATTAATATTGGTAAGTTTAAGTTCCTTGATCCAGTAAAAACCAGGCATCTGGGCGACCAGGGCATAATCACCTTTTCCAGATGCCAGCAGTCGCAGAGCTTCATCAGGTGTATCCGTAAGCAATAGCCGATCGGACAGGTGATGTTTGATAATATAGTCATGCATCACCTCTCCACGCATAACGATTATTTCTCTGTTTCTTAGATCTTCAATGGATTTTACTGCCGGAGAGTTTCTGCGGGCAAAAATTGAATCACTATTGATGGAAAACGGAGGGGAGAAATCGTAAATCTTGGCCCGATCCTCCGAATAAAACATCCCGAGGATTATATCAACTCTCCCCTCATCCAATGCTTTTCGTGCTTCCGGCCATGAGGTTAGTCTTATCTGAACATCTATCCCCATTACTCGGGCAATCGCCTTGGTGAGTTCTACACTGAACCCTGTTTGTTCACCTTTTCTGTCAATATAGCTGTACGGAGGGTAGTTGATCTCTCCACCGACAATTATCTGCTTCTTCTCTGATCCGGTAACACCGGCATCTGCAGCAGGAACAATAGAAAAAATCAGCAACCAGAAAACAGTGCTGATAAACAAGCTGGTTTTCCACCGGGCTAACTGACGCAGTACGTTTGGAGAACTATCGGGATATGTCATTGTCACCATCGCTCTGTTTGTAATAAACAAATCCTAACACATGCAAAGCCGTTTGCATAAAGAGATAGCTTATTACACATATTATTAAACCGGCAATTATTCATGCCAATACATACCGAAATTGAAAGGGTTAAAAAACTGGTGATTCTTCCAGAATCACAGAGTATCTGATTTATGAAAAAACAGTGAGCCAATTTCAAAACTATTGAAAAGCGTCACACCGGCGAAAGTCAGTGCCTAGAAAAGAGCCGAAAATACTGGATTCTAGTTTTCGCCGGAACTACAACAACAGATTTTTGAAATTGGCTCCAGTGATACACGAAAAACGCCTTGATCTATTTTACAAATCGTATTTGGCATTTTTGAAATCCGTTTGCTATGGTATCCCCAAGCTCCAATTTTCCGCCATAACTCTCCGCAATTCCCCTGTCCCCCTCCATAGCGATATCGCAAAGCCTTGCGATTTCTTCATCCGTGCAACCAATCTTCTGCCAGGCGCCAACAAGTGGACAATAACCAAAATCGATGGATAGTTTACGATCTGTCGACTCCAGTATCTTCATATCAAAAACCATTTGTGCAGGTATGGTAAATAATTTTTTTTTCAATCCTTTCAAGCTGCTTGTCCGGCCCAGCTCGAGGAGTTCCCTTCCATGCATATTTCCACAGGCTTTAATTGCAGGATATCCGATATCTTCCCACTGAATTCCTTTTTTTTCCGCTTCTTTTAACAATAAATACATCCATGTTGCCCGATGTTCCAATGTCCCCCGGATCGCTTTCAGCAAAAAGTTATTGCGCTTCGGCAGATTTTTGATTTTACTCATTTGAACCCTCCCTGATTTTTTAATTCATAGTATGTAAAAATAGGATTTTCAACCCCCTTATTTAACCAATCCCCAATTGTTTCATCCTCTGTTCCGTACTAAACAACTAAGGTCACAAATCATTTTTTTTATCAAGCACCTGTTTCATTCAATGTTGTATCAAATTTTAATGAAAAGGAGAAAGAGATGAAAAAACCCGGTATTATCACAATCGCTGTATTGATCATTTTGGGGATGGCGGGCTATGCTGCGGCATATGACCTGGTTCTGGTTCATGGACTGACAAACAAACACCAGTGGAGCGACAGTTTTTTAGACAAGTGCCTCCAGACATACGGATCCGGAAATGTTTATGCCATTTATACGGATAATTCAACAAATGTCTGGACCCGGACAATCAACGGGCGAACCATGAGATATTGCGGCTTGAATGATTACAGCTCCGGAGATGATTCCGTTGCCACCCAGGCCCAGCTTATGCGCACCAAAACCCAATTGTTGCAGCAATCCCACGGACTGAGCACCAAATTTAAAATCATTGCCCACAGTATGGGAGGCCTGGTGTCCAGAAGGTATATCTATAACAATCCCAGTACCGTAGCCGGTCTGGTGACCCTGGGGACTCCCCACAAGGGATCCCCGCTGGCGTATGCCGGTGACTGGGTCGATTTCTTCATCGGAGCGGATGCGGCTGTGGAGAATTTAAAACCTAGCTGGGTTACGGGGACATTCAATGTTCAGTATCCCTGTCCTGGTCCCATGGCTGACAGCGGCAAAATCTACACCATCGGCGGAGACGGTGACGGATGGGACTGCTGGGGATGGGGCGGAGAGCTGCAAGTTGGATGGGATATTCTGACCATGGTTTACTGGACAGACAGCGATGGCGCTGTGCCGCGGGATGCAGACATTATCAGCGGAACGACATTCATCACCCGGTTCTGGAGTTATGATCACATGGAACTGGTCACCAAATCTGACGTCGCTACCAAAGCGCTTCAGTATGTAACACCGTAGTTGACAAAATCCTCCCGATCTGTCTATCAGATCGGGAGGAAAAACAAAACAGGCTGATCCATGAAAATTCCATTCCGGATAAATCGAAAAGAAAAGCCATATCACTCATTTTTTGCAATTCTGTTGATTGCAGCAGGTGTTCTTCTGCTTTCTGTTTTTGCCCGGGAAAAGGTGACCACACCGGAGTCCAAAGATATACCGGATAAAACCGGAATCATATTGGAAAATGAAAAAAAAGAAAAGCTTCCATCACATCAGACAGACAATGCTGAAACAAAACAGATTCAAGCAACCCCTTCATCAAAGTCCGATCATGATCAAGACCTTCCTTTCACCCTGGTGGGAACAGGCATTCAGAATAACAATTCCTCCTTTGCCGTAATCCGGGATAACTTTTCCGGAGAACAGCATCTTGTCCGGAAAGGTGAAACCATCCAAAAAGCCGTTCTGGCTGAAATCAAACCAAACAGCGTCCTGCTGCGCATGGGAACCTCGGAAAAGATACTCTATCTGGAGAAAGCCGTGACAGATGAACGTTCAATAGGCAGCGAACCGGATCAGACTCCGCCCTATTCGCCGGAAGAGATTGCAGCCCGGTATAATCATGAAGAAGATATCAAAGAGGTCATGGGGTTGATGGATCAAATTGACTTTTCCCCCAGCCGGGAAAACAGTGAAATCAAGGGGGTTGTGATCAGAAGGATTCAGCAGGATTCCCTATTTGAAAAAATCGGCCTCAAGGTGGATGATATGATCCTCTCCATCGACGAAAAAAAAATTGAATCCATGGATGATTCATTTGAGATATATGAAACATTGAGAACCTCATCAAAAGGGAGTATCCTCATCCAACGGGGCAATCATCAGGAAACACTTTTTTATCAGAATGAGATACTGTAAAAGGAGCGTGATAAGACAATGAAGTACACTGGTTTTAAAGCAAAGATGACAGATGGCCAGGATATTTTCATCCACAAATGGGAATCCGGCACATCCGCCCCCAAAGCGGTTGTCCAGATATCCCACGGCATGGCAGAGCATGCGGCCCGATATGAACTGTTTGCAGAAAAACTGACCGGCAGTGGTTACGTTGTCTATGCAAATGATCACAGGGGTCATGGGAAGACCGCCGGATCACTCGACAATGTCGGATTCTTTGCGGAAAATAACGGATGGCTGAGGGTTGTTGAGGATCTGAATGAAATCACACTGATTGTAAAGGAGTCCCATCCCGGACTGCCGGTTTTCATGTTCGGGCACAGTATGGGATCATTCCTTCTCAGAACCTATATGTTTTTATATGGCAACCGTATAAACGGAGCGATCATTTCCGGGACTGCCGGTTCACCGGGTGTGCTGGGCGATATCGGGTTGCTCATCGCCAATCTGGAAATCAAACGAAAAGGGCTTCGGGGAAAAAGCACACTTCTTCATCAGCTTTCATTCGGCGGTTACAGCAAAGCGTTCAAACCCACCCGGACCGATTTTGACTGGCTCAGCCGGGATCATGCGGAGGTGGACAAATATATTGACGACCCGTTCTGCGGAACCGTTTTCACCGCAGGCTTTTACCGGGATCTGCTCTGGGGGCTGAAAACCATCCACAAGAAAGAAAACATCAACATGATTCCCAAAAACCTCCCCATCCTGATTCTCTCCGGAGACAAAGACCCGGTCGGGAAAAATGGCAAAGGGGTCTCACAGGTTTACCAATCGCTGAAAAAAGCCGGTGCAAAAGATATTCAACTGTCGTTGTATCCGGACGGCCGGCATGAGATGCTGAATGAAACAAACCGGCATGAGGTTTATAGGGATGTGATCCTCTGGCTGGATCATCATACTTCATGACCTGACTGGCGGATTGAAAATCATTTTATTCCTGTCCAGGAGGATCGTCGTCGAGGAAAATGATAATAGTTTGTTCAAACGATTTTCATCGAACTATTGTTGTATATAATTGCGGGCAATAAGGGTAATCACAGACAATACGGGCAACCACAAGGGTTGCCCCTACAGATACAAAAACGATCAACTGAATTATTTCATCATCTGTGAACTATTTCCTTCGCCTGATTTTGTTTCCCAGCTTCCGTTTCGAATCATATCCAAAAATTCGCGTACCTGAGAACTGGGTACGGCAAAACCACATGTTGCTTAGATATTGCCGTTGACACACAAATGCCTTTTCTATATGTTCATCTGTAAAAAAAACAACGTCTTACCAATTTATACAATCACCCTAAAAACCCCTTGATAAAGGTATCATTGACGGTTTTAAGGATCAGTCCAATGGAATTTTCATCCGCAGTGTTGAATTCCGGAATATGTTGATGGAAGGCATTGCTGATCAGATCGGCAAGTCCATGGGAAAAAATCCACCCAAAAAAAAGCAAAGTGCGCTTGTTTTGATCACTTAACCCGCTTGCGTAATCGCCAAGAAAAGGAAGCATGGCCTCAAAATTGGGCGCGCCGTATTTCATCTGTAATCCCATATACTTCTCGTCGTTGATGCAGCGGAACAGGTGCTTTTCCTCTTTGGCGAACAGAATATAACCAAGACCGATGTCAATATAGGAATCACCAGTCCTTGCCCGGGTCTGATATGAATACAAAAGCGCCATGGCTTTCTGGATGATTTTTTCTTCCAGGTTCTTCATCGATTTTAAATAAGAATAAATGGGCATGGTCGATGAGTTCAGTTCTTTCGCTATGGATCGAGCCGATAACATCGCCATGCCCTCTTTTCTTACCACCTGAAAAGCGGCTTCAATGATGTCTTCAAATGAAAAAGTATTTTTTCTAGGCATATTATATTCTTTTTATAAACCAGACTAAATTTTGTCAAGAGTCCATCAGATTGTGGCCAGCAAAAAGGATCGCCTGATTCTGAGCCATATACTGATAAACAACTGGTTCAGCCGACAACTGAATGGTTTTTAAGGCTTGAGCAATCGGATGAACGCCTAATGTGAGTGAGGTAACATTTTTATTTCTTGTTTCAGCAAAGGCGACAGGGTTTATGAAAACATTTGCCTTAAGCGGGATTCCGTCGCATACAGAATAGGTGCTGCACCGGATTGTTTTTCCGGTTTGGGTCGGCAGGACTTTGCCCTTAAGCTGAAAAATATCCTGCCCGTTTTCTTTAAGATCACATGAAATCCACTGTTTATCCTTTTCGATGACGATATCGGCTAAAAATTTGGGATAACCATACATTTCGACTCCGCCTCGCCGCGCTATCTCCGTTGTGACCGGAAGCTGCCAGACATAGGCGGTCATATGGTGCCGAAGCATCTTAAATAAAGCGGTTAAAAATGGTATCTGGGGTCTTTTGAAGGTGATGGGGAAAGCAACACTCACCTCGTTGTAAGGCCCGATGTCGGTCTCGCGGTACTCAAAGGCCGTAATAGCGACAAGGCAGCGTCCGTACGAAAACTCTACTGGATGCATATCCGGCAGCGGCAGAAGTTTTCTTACACTGAGGCTGCAAGCGGTGTAGACTGCATTTAAAGAGGTAACATCATAATAAAAAACAGGTATTTTGCCTTTTTCGCCGTTTCTTTCTAATTCCCATTGCTTGACGCCTTTAAAAAATTCGTTATTCATCTTTTGATTCTCCTATGTTATGTTAGTTGGTAGATATTACACTCAATAGCCTACAGCACTGCGTGTCCGGCTTTCGCCGGAACTACAATAATGTACTTTTGAAATTAGCTCATCTGTTTATTATTTAGTGCATGAATCATGGACGCCCATCCTTGAACCATTGCGGATGGGAAAAATGATAACCTTCGCCATAGCTTTTATACATTTCAAGGTTTAGCCCCGTAAGATTTTTGCTGCTGGCTAAAACCGCGGTCGGCCAGAAGAGCCAGACATCTTCGTAGTTGTCACAAAGCGTCTTTTCCAGTTCAAAGTAAGTCTTGCGCCTGCTTTCTTCCCTGGTTATTTCTCTCCCGGACTTAATCAATTCAATCGCCTTGCTGTTGCTACTCCGCCCGTTGTTGAAGGGGCTTTTAGGATCATACAAAAGGGTTGCGATGTGATCTGGTTCCTGAATAAAGGGGTACATAGAGCCCAACAAATCGAAATCGAGTTTTTTGAAGGGTTCGATCATGCCCGTGATGCTCAAAAACATGGGCTTCCAGGTAATCCCGACTTTTTCAAGCATCGCCATTTGAGCTTTGGTAAAAGCCTGGGCCTCAGGTGTATTGATGACAAATCCCTTCAAGGTCAATCCGTTTGCAAAGCCCGCCTCGGCCAAAAGCTTTTTTGAAAGTTCAGGGTCATAACTTACCGGTTTTAATTCAGGATTGTGGGCCCAATGATCATCCGGGTACATGCAGCTTGCAATCCTTCCAAGACCCTGCTGGGTTCCCATGACCAGAGCCTCCCTGTCGATGGCATGAGAAATGGCCTTACGCACCCTGATATCCGAGCAGGGGCCTTTGGCATGGTTAAAGATCATATAGACTAAAAAATTTACAGGAAAGGTTGAAACTGTGAGTTTCGAATCATCCTTGACCTGCCGGTACTGGATGGGATTTAGCACGATGGAGTCAATCTCGCCGGCCTTGAGGTTTGCAAGACGCACGGAAGGATCCGGAATGATCGAAACCCTGATCCCATCAAAATAGGGCATCTCCGGTTTTCCTATGCTTTTCCCGAACCACCAATCCGGGTTTCTCTTCAAGGTAAGGTAATTGTCGGTGCTGGCGGCCTCCAGCATGTATGGCCCTGTGCCCACAGGACTAGTATCCAGCGGCTTCCCATCTTGAGCAAGCGCCTGATATTTTTTTTGTTGTTCCTCAAGACCCTCAATTTCTTTATGAAGCTGTGCGGCCTTTACTAAATCCTGCTCTGCCTTGGCCTTGCGCCGCAGCGGAATGAGTTCATGTGTTATGCGCTCGCTTTTTTTTTGGGCCGCGTCCTTTTCAAGGGCTTGGGATGAAATCATGAATCCCGGGACGCTTGCGAGCGTGCCTAAAAATGATCCCCAAGGTCTTTTGAAACGCCACCTGACGGTATATTCGTCGACAAGTTCGACTGCCTGCAGGGGTTCGAGCCAGGATCTGGTCCAAGCATAGTTCTCCTCATCCATGATCCATTCCATCTGGTATTTCAGGCTTTTAGCACTAAAAGACGAACCGTCATGAAAAAGCACACCTTTTCTTAACTTCATGAGCACCGTAGTCTCGTCTATAAATTGCCAGGACTCGGCCAACCAGGGAATGGTCGGCTTGTAGTTGCCGTCAAGGATGATGAGTTTTTCATACATGTAACTCATGGTCACCCAATCCATCACCGGAAAGTGATTGGGGTTCATCGAACCGATATAGTAAGGCGAAGCTACCCTTAAATACCCGCCACTGACCGGCTTTTCCGGACAGTATTTTTCACCCCATTCCATAAAGCCTTGTTTTGCTTCCGGCTTTGCTTCAGCCCAAGCTTCCCCGTAAGAAAGTCCATAAGAAAGAAAAATAAGGCCAATGATTGCATAACAAATGGCAATACCGGTGCTTTTCAAAGCTCTTGAAAGTCCATTACGTTTGTTCATGATAAAATCCCCCCTTTATTTATTAATTTTTTTTCATGATTCCTGATGAAGATGACAGGCTGTCAGGTGCTCATGGTGATTACCTTTATTTAAAACAGGCCTTTTTTGATAACAGAGGCTCATGGCGAAAGGACAACGGGGATAAAATCTGCAACCAGAAGGAACATCCAAAAGGTCGTTATTTTCTCCCCGGAGCAAGGCATGTTCATCTTTATACCTCTCCTTCGGGTCCGGTACGGGAATCGCTGAGAGCAAGGCTTTGGTATATGGATGTTTGGGATTACGACAGAGATTATCCTTGTCTGCGATTTCAACGATTTCACCTCTATACATGACCGCGATCCTGCTGCTTACGTGATGCACTACTGCAAGATCGTGAGCGACAAAAAGGTAAGTCAGGGAAAATTTATCCTTGATTTCCTCAAGCAGGTTGATGATCTGAGCCTGGATCGAAACATCCAAGGCCGAGACCGGCTCGTCACATATCAGAAAATCGGGCTTGACCGCTATCGCCCTTGCAATACTGATGCGCTGCCTTTGACCGCTGGAAAATTCATGAGGATACCTGCTCGACATTAAAGGGTTTAAGCCGACCATCATCATGAGATCAGCAACCATATCCTTATACTCGCCTTTGCTGCTGGTTATCTTATGGATCATAAGCGGTTCTCCGATAATATCTAAAACCTTCATCCGGGGATTTAATGACCCGAAAGGATCCTGATAGATGATCTGCATATGCCGGCGAACCTGTCTAAGCTCTTTTTTTGTGAGCATAGATAAGCGCTCTCCTTTGAAAAAAATCTCGCCTGCGGTCAAGGGTTCTAACTGCATGATTGTCCGGCAGACAGTCGTCTTGCCGCAGCCACTCTCCCCCACAAGGCCGAGTGTTTCACCCTTCACGATATCAAAGCTGACCGAGTTTAATACATTTAAGGCGCCTATTTTCTTTTTAAAGACCGTTCTTCGATATACCGGGAATTGCTTTGAAATTTTATTGACCTTAAGCATGAGATTCGCGTTCATTTGCCCTCCTCTTTTAGCCAGCAAGCGACCTCATGATCGCAAGTGAATTTTTTTAAGGTCGGGGCCTTTGCTTTGCATCTTGCCTCTTTTAATGTGCATCTTTCGTAAAAGGCGCAGCCTTGAGGCAGGTTTGCCAAATCCGGCGGCTGGCCTTTGATCGGTGTCAATTTTTTATTATTATTTTGATTGAGCCTGGGCACCGAGTCTAAAAGCCCTTTTGTGTATGGATGTAGCGGCGTTTGATAAAGATTTAAGGTAAAGGCTTTTTCAACGATGCGGCCCGCGTACATGATCATCACCCTGTCTGCATAGCGCGCGACAATGCCAAGGTTGTGGGTGATCAGCATCAGGGAGGCATTCTGCTCGCGGGTGATGTTTTTTAAAAGCTCCAAAAGTTCCGCCTGGATGCTCACATCAAGCGCGGTGGTCGGTTCGTCCGCGATGATAATCTTCGGATTTAACGCAAGCGCCATGGCGATCATGACCCGCTGCCGCATTCCGCCGGATAGCTCATGCGGATAGCTTTTCATCCGGCTCCCCGCGTCCGGGATGCGCACTTTATTTAAAAGTTCGATGCAGAGCGGAATAGCTACCTTGCGGCTTAATCTGCGATGGATCATGAAGGGCTCAACGAGCTGCTCGCCAATCGAAAGCACCGGGTTTAACGCGGTCATCGGATCCTGAAAGATCATGGCGATTTGGTCCCCTCTGATGCTTAAAAGCTCTTTTATGCTTAAAGCAGTAATATCCTTACCTTCAAACAGAATCTTTCCTGAAACAATCCTGCCCGGGCTCGGGATGAGCCGCATAAGCGACAAAGCCGCGGCTGTTTTGCCGCAACCGCTTTCTCCAACGACACCAAGTGTTTCCCCCTTGGCAAGCTCAAATGAAATATCGTCTACAGCCCGGACATAGCTGGAACCTGTTTGATAATAGGTGCAAAGATTTAAAACCTTAAGCAGCATGGTAAAATTATTTCACCTCACTTTTTTTTACGTTTTTGTTCAAGAGCGTGTTTGAAAGACGGGGGTCAAAGGTGTCCCTCAGGCCATCTCCGATAAAATTAAAGGCCAGTACAGAAAGCGTTATCAAAGCCCCGGGAACCAGTGAAAAAAGCGGGGCAATCTCCAAATACGAATAACCGATTCTAAGTTCGTTGCCCCATGTTGACGTGGGAGGCTGTGCTCCCAACCCTAAGAAGGAAACCGCGCTTTCCAGCATGATGTTGCCGGAAATGGCGATTGAAGCCGTAACTATGACCGGCGCCGTGACATTGGGCAGAAGATGGAAAAATATGATCCTTAAGCCAGATGCGCCCATGGCGCGGGCAGCTTCGACATAGGGGAGTTCGCGGGCAAAAAGCACCTCACCCCTTACGATCCTTGCAAAGCTTGTCCAGTTGATAAATGTGATGGCCATGATCACACTTTTGATACCGGGCCCCAAGACCGCCACAAGGGCAAGCACTACAATCAAAACAGGCATGCACATGAAAGTATCGGTAAGCCGCATGATGAACATGTCAATAAACCCGCCCTTATAACCAGCGATAAGCCCCATAAGCACACCGATGACAGATGATAAAAATGTAGCGGTGACCCCGATAAACAGGGTGGGACGAGTCCCCATGATCACCCGTGACAGAAGGTCGCGGCCCACATCGTCTGTTCCGAGCAGGTGCTGTCTTGATGGGCCTTCAAGGACATGATAGAGGTCTTGAGCCTCCGGATCACAAGGAACTATCTGGGGCGCTATGGCAGCTATCGCTAAAAAGCCGAGAATGATGATTAAACCTACTATAAAGATTCGATTTTTCATGACCTCACCTTGACCCTTGGATCTAAGTATCCGTAAAGAACGTCAACCAAAAAGTTTACCGCTAAAATATTGATGGCAACAATGAAAAGGGTTGCCTGAATCACCGGGAAATCGTTTGCAAAAATGGCGTTTACTCCCATCCGGCCAAGGCCGGGAATGGCAAACATATATTCCACAATAAAAGAGCCCGCGGTGACATACCCAAAGGTGAGTCCGGCAACCGTTGTCACCGGTATCATGGCGGGTTTTAAGGCATGCCGGATGAGTACCTGTCTTTCGCTTAAGCCCTTGGCATAGGCTGTCCTGATGAAATCCTGGCCTAAAACCGATAGAAGACTTGAGCGGACATACCTTGCGATTAGACCCGCGCCCTGGGTGCCCATGATGAAAGTGGGCATGGCCATCGCAAGGAGATTACCCGTAATACTCTCCGTGAAAGGCACATAACCTGAGGGAGGCAGGATATGCGTCATGACGGATAGAAGGTAAATCAAAACAATGCCCTCCCAGAATACTGGTATGGAGAGCCCAAGCACAGCCCCTACCGTAAGCAAATGATCCAGAAAGCTGTTCCTTCTCACAGCGCTAATAATCCCGCAGGAAAAACCTATCAGCATGGACCAGATTGCCGAGCCCATAAAAAGCTCAAGGGTTACCGGCAGCCGTTTCATGAACATTTCAAACACCTTCTCGCCGCTGGCGATAGACACACCAAAGTCGCCTATGATGAAGTTTTTTACCCAGACCAGGTACTGGATGGGCAGCGGCTGATCTATCCCAAACTTAGCCCTTAGTCCTTCGATCAAATTATTATCGGCAATTCCCATGTGTGAGGCCATTAGGACGCCCTGCACCGGATCGCCGGGTAAAATCCTTGCTATGGCGAAAATAAAGAGGGAGACCAGCCAAAGAGTCAAAAGGGAGTATAAAAGTCTTTTTAAAAGATAGCTTTTCATGGAAGCCTCGTTTTAATCATGCTTATAAAAAGTAATCGTTTACTTTAAGCAGCAGGTCGCTTGCCTTTTGTTTGATCGCGGCGTTGACAAACGCTTCTTCAGGACAAAGATCGTCTGGCGCGGCCATTATTCTTTTTAAGGTCTCAATAAAAAGTGCTTTATCCTTTCTCGCGGTCGCATAATACCTGGCATACAAAAAGTCCCATAACAGGTATTTGGATTTTGAGATCTCAAAGGCTTCCTTGAAATGAACTTCTGCCTGCGCAAAATTGCCACCGAACATTTCAGGTATTGAAACATAATACACCCCATAGAGGGCATGGGCGCCTCCGAATTTATAGGTATCGTCCATCTCCAAAAGCCTGTTCATCATGGCTTCAACTTTGGGCAGATCCTTTAAAGCTTTCGGATTATCGATGTGGGCGAGATGAATCCATGACAGCCATCCGTTGATTACGAAAAACAGGGCGCTGGTATCCTTCTTATGAATCCCTTTCAAAGCATTTCTGAAGACCACAAGGTCATCCTGTTCAAGGGCCTGCCTGAAGCTTTCGTTCATCTCAAGGACTCTCAGCGCATAATTTTTGCCTTTTAGATAAAGGTGTTTGGCCCGTTCCGGCTCAATATCTTCGACGAACAGGAAGGCATAGCCGATGCAGGACTCAGCGGCTTGCGTGAGGAGGAATCTGTTTTCAGGGGAAACCTCGATAAACCCGTCCATCTGGACCATAAATGTCGGCATGGATTCTTTTACCAGACGGACATCCTGATTCTTGTTGGTCGTATGATGCATGGCTTCCATGATGGGCCGCATACCGTCTACAGAAATTTTTGCTATAGAAGAGGCGCATCCGGCGGTTGATATTAATAGAACGATCAAAAATAATTTGAAAATCAACTTGTTATGAATTCTTAACATATAATTAGCCTTTCTTGTGTTTGGTCATCATGCAATTTGTTTTTTATTCTTCGGTAGGCCAGATCATCCGGCAATCTCCGTAATCGTAACCGAGGCTGAAGCCAATTGCGGTGGTCGTTTCAGGCCCTTTGAAGCCAAAGCCAACCCCGAAGACGCCTTCATTAAAACCAAAACCTATTTGAAAACGATTCATTTCGCCTCCAATCCCGAGGCCAATGCCGAAATTTTTGTCGCAGCCTTGTTTTGAGCTGAAAGTTCTAAAACCAAAAGCGCACACAAAATTTTCGATTTTTAGGCCCAAGCCCCCTTTTTCACAGTTGCATGCCTCCTGATCATCTGCAAATGCATTGGGACAAACAAGCAGGGCGATAACCAATAAAATTACCGGCAACATTTTTTTCATGACAACAACCTCCGTGATTAATTAATTGATAAAGTTCAAATTTATTCATTGTTCATCTTTAAACGCTTATTTATTACACATATTATATAACTAATGTTATTATGTCAAGATATTTTATTACATAAGTTATATAATAAATGTTATAATTAAAATTATTTTTTTTAAAAATGACCTTGCCGTAGTTTCTGATTTCTTGTCGGACCAAGCTGAATGCCCATCTGACAAGGGTTTAGGGTAAAAAAATTGGCGGCATTGGGTCTTAAGGCGATGTTTTTGACGTCAAAAAGAGCATTCTAAGCAAAGAATGCCAAGATCAGGACAACTCTGGTCATGGACCCGGTCCATCCGAAAAACAACCTCGTCTGAATACAGCAGTGACAACAATCTGGTGAAACAGACCTACCCGGAAGGCAACCAGATCCG
>PNOB01000043.1 GCA_013824585.1 Desulfobacterium sp.
AGATCCGAGCAATCATGACTATCACCTTCCACCAACTTCAAATTCAGCGTATCAAATTCCTTCAGGAGCCGGTGATCCAGTCACCCATGATCTGGACGGAGAATTGCGTATTTTGCCATATGATATAGGATGTTATGAATTCGAAGACCTGTATACTCTTACTGTAACAGTGGTTGGCGACGGCCTGGTGACCTCGGAGCTCGAAGATATCAAATGTCCAGGGGATTGTATGGAATCCGCCATGTACGGAACCATCTTCACACTGACCCCGACCCCGGGTATTGGATACCGGTTTGATCACTGGAATGTGGATGGTGTCGGAACAACAGAAAATCCTGTTCAGATTTCGATGGGAAAAAACATTCAGGTTGATGCTGTTTTTGAGAGTCTCAACACTCCTGAACATACTTTCGATGAACAGATTTTTCCGTCCGGAACCAAAAGTATTATCATTCGGGCCGACAATTTTTTCACCTCAAACGTTACAGATCATATACGCTCACACTGGATTGTGCGGCGTGAAGATCGAAAAGCCTATTACAGCGATGATTATGATCCCAGCTTCACCGCTGAAACAGAGACCGCCTCTGGTCTGACGTCACATGGCGTTTACGGTCTTACAACCGGAATGGTCTATATCTGGAAGGTAGGATATGAAAATACCAACGGTGACATTACCTGGTCCGATGAATATGGCTTTGCTGTCGGAGATATTGCCTCCATGCCGGTGATGAGAATTCCAGGCGGAATATCCCTAAAGGACTATCAAATGGTTTCTCTTCCGCTCTGGTCACGGCAGCCTTTGTCGGACCTGCTGGAGATTGAATGCGATCCAAAAACGATTCGAATTGGATCATGGGACCCCATCAAAAATCAATATATCGAGTGCGGGCCGGATTTAACCATTCAACCTGGGCAGGCATACTGGCTTTTATCCAGAAACAATTTTGAAAAAGCGCCACGGGGTATTGCAGTAACAACAGAACTGGAGGTTGAGGTTAAGTTGCTCCAGGGATGGAACATGATTGCCTCTCCTAATGCAAGAGCCTATACTTGGGACGACGTTCAGATTATAGAGTCTGACTTAAAAGGTGGCACTACATTTGGTCCGGTTCGGATTGGAAGCCTTACAGACAGCGCGTTCATTGATCCAGTGCTTTGGAGGTGGGAAAACGGTGTATATGCCAGCGACACTGTCAGGATGGAGCCCTATAATGGTTACTGGGTCAGGGCAAACCGGGAAAACCTGTTTTTAAAATTTCCGCAAACCGCCGTTCATACATCATCACTTTCATCAGATCGATCAACCCGAACCTCTGCCGAAAATGATTATCGAAAACAATTGAATGCAAACACAATGGAAACGCCGCCCCTTCCCATGGTGAATGACATATCGTCAGACAATACAGGGGGTTGTTTTATCCATGACTTATATCCGTCTTCGTCAGGCTTTTAAAAACCGCCCGACATTTTGTAATGTGGATTTGGCCTCTTCCAGAGAGGAAACTTCAAAAACCTGAAATCCTTCTGCTTTTGCACCGGATTGAAAAATATCGGTTATTGGTTTGATATCTGTTGTTTTAATGCAGACAAGATTTGCAATACCCGTTTGAGAAAAATTATATACAAGCTTTCTCAAATGAAAAATTACCCTCTTTTTGAAAGGACCCTGCAATTCTGTAAAATCATTGATAACATCATATCCCTCCCTCAAATTGGAAAGAACCGTGATAATGCCGTTAGAAGCGAGTTTGACAGCGCTGTAGTCCAATTCACCGGCAAGATGAAAATACAAGCGATTCTCATCTTCATTGATTCGCACTTCCCACCTGGTTTTATTCTTTTGTCCTGATTTTTCAAGGGGGGGACGTTTTCTTTTCAGCAAACCCGATAAATGATCGAGTCGTTTTTCATAGTCCGCAATTTTATCTTCCATTTTTTCAATTTCACGAACCAGAAACGGAACCGCTTTCATTGCAATCTCAACATCTTTTATATCCACACTGGACCGGTGTCGGAATTTATTTTTAAGCTCATTCAGTTCCATTATCCCTAACCTCCTGTAAAATTTAATTCCATATGAGCCAATTTCAAAACTATCAAAAAGCGTCACACCGGCGAAAGCCATTGTCCAGAAAGGGGCGAAAATACTGGATAGCGCTACGGTTGCGCCTGGCGGCTTGAAAAACAGCACTGCGTGTCGGGCTTTCGCCGGAACTACAATAATATACTTTTGAAATTAGCTCATATGATTGCGTCTGTCTGGTCAATGTCACTTCATCAAACACAACCCCGGAATTGATGAGATATCGCCCAACCCTTCCATACAACATGCTATCAGATTTGAGAAAGTGCGTGATTCATTTATTGATTATGATTTTTGAAGATAAGAAGATCTGTTGATTATGATTCAGGATACTTCTTATTTGATCATTTTTCAACCATAAACTCTTCATGTAATCTTTTCTGAAACAATAAAAAAAAACCTTTTGCAGTTTATGGACTGTACATTTACCTTTAGCCTTGACACCTTCCCACATTTTAGGAATACTTCAATATTTACTTAAAAAAACGGAGTCCCTCGAAAATAAGGAATTTTCATTTCCGGGATGTTCAGTAGAAATCAATACCAGCAAGGTTTCTATGCCATAATAACAGCTAAGTTCAATATGTAGGCTATAATAAAATGAATGAAATCGATGCCATAATCCATAGACTTCAAGAAAATGAAAAAGTTTCCAAAAAATTTCAAATAGTGGAAACAAAAATATTAACCATATTAAACTTCAAGGACCTTTTTGAAGTTTTACTTACAGAGATCAGAAATGAATTCCAGATCCCCTATGTTTGGATAACCATGATCCGGAACAGTGAGGTTTCAAGTCTGATCGAATCAATTGGAAAATCGGATATCTTAAAAGAAAATATCAATATTATTGGTAAAACTTCTTTTATGGAACTAGTGGGAGAACAAAAAAGTCCGACATTGATTAACACCAATTTAAAACCCTACTTTAAACTTTTACCTAGAAATAACAAATTCTTTTTTAAATCCATAGCCGTTGCTCCGATTTCAATTGACGGCCAGGTCATCGGCAGTTTAAATCAGGCAGATTCATCCGTTTCCCGGTTTCAGCCAGGAATCGATACATCTCTGTTGGAGCAATTGGCAATAAAAGTATCTTTGTGTCTTTCCAATGTAACCGCTCATGAAAAACTCAGACTGTTAACCTGCAATGACCCTCTTACCGGTCTTTTAAATTATAGTGTAACGGAAAAGATATTAAAAAGAGAATTTTTCCGTTCCAAACGATATTCCACCCCCCTGTCCTTTGTATATATTGATATCGATTATTTGAAAAAAATCAATGAGACATACGGGCGGGATTGTGGGGATGACCTTTTGATCTATTTTTCTGATGTGGTGCGAAAATTATGCCGACAGTCAGATATTGTCAGCAGATTCAGCGATGATGAATTTACAATTATCATGCCTCAAACCGATCTGAAGAATGCTCATACACTGATTGATCGAATTACTGCACAATTAAAAACAAACCCTTGCTCATCAAGGGAATTCGATATTCCGGTTACCTTCAGCTACGGAATCATATCCTCTGAAGATGAAGCCATAGACAGATGGTCCTTACTTGTGTCTAAAGCAAAAGATCTGCTTTCTATCAACAGATCCGATCGGAAAGATCCGCCAAAAGAAATGGGAAAAAGCAGGAATCCAAAAATCATCAAGTTACCGGCAAGTGCCAACCCGTCCCGGGAAAATTTTTAAATAAAAAAAGCCCTGCTTTGAGCAGGGCTTTTTTGCGTTATCAAAAAGGTAAGGATTATATTTTATTCTGTCTGTGAAGGTGATTCCGTATCTGGTTCTTTTACTGTAGCAGAGTCTTTTGATTCTGAGGCAGATTTTGGTATCTTTTCACTTTTCTTTGTTGTTTTTTCTTCTGCTTTGTCTTTCAGTTTTTTATCTTTTTTCTTTTTTATGGGTTCCGGTGTAATCAATTCAATTATTGAAACTGGTGCTGCATCACCAGGACGTGTTCCGATTTTCGTTATCCTGGTATATCCGCCTGAGGAGGCACTGAACTTTTCTAATACCTCTTCAAACAGCTTATGAACAACTGCTTCCTCTCTCATAATAGCGAGCGCCTGACGACGAGCATGCAGGTCTCCTCTTTTTGCAAGCGTGATCAATCGATCGGCCCATCTTCTCAACTCTTTTGCCTTCACATCTGTCGTCTTGATGCGTTCATATTTGAAAAGAGAAGTTACCATGTTACGAAACATAGCTCCTCTATGGCTTGAAGTTCTATTTAACTTTATTCCACTTTTACAATGTCGCATGGGATTGATTATTCTCCTTCTTCCGTCTTTACATCAGGTGCCACAAACCCTTCAAGTTTCATTCCGAGAGATAAACCCATCTCGCTTAACACATCCCGAATCTCGTTCAAAGATTTTCTTCCGAAATTTTTTGTCTTAAGCATTTCCTGTTCTGTTTTTTGAACAAGTTGATAAATTTTTAGAATCTCGGCATTTTTAAGGCAATTCGCACTCCGGACCGAAAGTTCCAGTTCATCCACGTTTCGGTATAGATTATCATTAAATTGTTTCATCTGGACATCTTCTTCATCTCCCGAGGCTTCAGGTTCCTGTGCCTCATCGAAATTGATAAAGATTGTCATTTGCTCTTTTAAAATTTTCGCAGCAAAGGATACTGAATCTTCCGGAAGAATACTGCCATCAGTCCATACCTCAAAAGTTAATTTATCATAATCGGTTCTTTGGCCAACTCGGGCGTTACCAACAACGTAATTTACTCGTTTGATTGGTGTAAACACGGAGTCGATAGGAATTGTGCCTACTGGATCGTTTTCATCCTTGTTGGTATCTGCTAAAACATAACCCTTCCCGGTTTTCACAATCATGGTCATTTTCAGTTCAGCTGAACTGGAAAGAGTTGCGATATGCTGTTCCGGATTCAATATTTCTACATGTCCGTCAGGGCTGATAATATCTGCAGCTGTGACAATACGTTCGCCCTTTGCGTTCAGTTTGAGTATTTTGGGTTCAGAGGTCGACACCCGCAAACGAACTTCTTTAAGGTTAAGAATAATTTCGGAAACATCTTCAAGAACACCTTCGATCACTGAAAATTCATGCATCACAGTGTCGAATTTAACAGATACAATTGCGGCTCCATGTAGCGAGGAAAGAATAATGCGTCGTAATGCATTACCGATCGTAATACCGAATCCTCTTTCAAGAGGTTCGCAAACGAATTTTCCATATGAAGGGCTGCTGGTAACCTGAACCTTTTCCGGCGAGATCATTTCTCGCCAATTCATGTACATGAGCTCATTAGACGACATATTCAAATCTCCAGATAGTTAGCAGAGGCGGTTCGCCAGGAATTTAAGATTAATAATTTGTTGTATTGAATCCATAAAAATCTGAAAACCATTTTTACTTGGAGTAAAGTTCAACAATGAGCTGCTCCTGAATCGGCATGGTAATATCTTCTCTTGCAGGGCAGCTTTTAATCGCACCCTTGAAGTTTTCTTTTTCCAATTCCAACCATTGCGGAATGCCGCGTCGGACAACAGCGCCCAGTGCATCTACGACACATTGTATATTTCGACTTTTTTGTCGAAGTTCAATAACATCTCCAGTATTAATGAGATACGAAGGAATATCTACTTTTTTTCCATTGACCAGAAAATGGCTATGCCGAACAAAATGACGTCCCTGAGTTCTCGAATTAACAAATCCCAATCGATATACAACATTATCCAAGCGACGTTCAAGCAGAGTTAAAAGATTTGTACCGGTAATACCTTTTTGACGGTCCGCCTTTTGGAAAACAAGTCGGAATTGTTTCTCAGAAAGGCCGTACAGTCTTTTCACCTTCTGCTTCTCACGAAGCTGAACACCATAACCGGAGAACTTACCTCTTTTCTGTCCATGTTGCCCGGGGCCATAGCTTCTTCTGTCAAAGGCGCATTTGTCTGAATAACAGCGATCACCTTTCAGAAATAATTTTATATTCTCACGCCTGCATAAACGACAGACTGAACCTCTATATCTTGCCAAGTCTTCCTCCTTTTGATCGAAATAGGATCAAAAAAAAATATTTATGAAGTTACACCCTACGCCGTTTTGGCGGCCTGCAGCCATTGTGTGGAACAGGAGTTACATCCCGGATTCTTAACACATTAAAGCCAACTGCCTGCAAAGCCCTGAGTGCGGATTCTCGACCTGCCCCCGGCCCTTTGATATATACTTCCACTGTTTTCATTCCATGTTCCATAGCCTTCTTTGCCGCATCCTCTGCGGCGAGCTGTGAAGCAAATGGCGTACTTTTTCTGGATCCTTTGAAGCCCTGAACCCCGGAGCTTGACCAGGCGATTACATTACCTGCGGTATCCGTTATACTGACGATGGTATTATTAAATGTCGATTGAATATGAACGACTCCGTTGGATAGATTTTTTTTTACCTTTTTAATGACACGGGATTTTTTCGGCATTTCACATTTTCCTTGCAATGAGTATTTTTGCTACTTTGTAACGCCAGCCTTCTTCTTTACAGCTGTCCGTCTCGGCCCTTTTCGTGTTCTGGCGTTCGTTTTGGTCCTTTGTCCCCGCGCAGGAAGTGACTTTCGATGCCGGAGCCCTCTATACGACCCCAGATCCATAAGCCTTTTGATATTCATGGAGACAAATGTTCGAAGCTCACCTTCAACCTTGTATTCATTGGTGATCAGATTACGAATCTCATTGACCTCTGATTCAGATAAATCATCTGTATTGGTATTTGGGTCAATATTCAGTTTCTCAAGTATCCGTTTGGATGTGCTGAGTCCAATACCAAAAATGTAAGTTAACCCGATCTCTACCCGTTTACGTCTAGGTAAATCAACGCCTGCAATTCTTGCCAAAGCTCTTCCTCCTTCTATCCCTGCCTTTGTTTATGGCGCTTGTTTTCGCAGATAACCCTCACAACGCCTTTTCGTTTTACAATCTTGCATTTGCTGCAGATCTTTTTAACTGATGCACGAACTTTCATTCTATTTTCTCCTTAAAAACTCCGGTAACCTGTTTTCATTGCAAACCACTTAAATAACAATCTGCTTATTTAGAACGATATGTAATCCTTCCGCGTGAAAGATCATATGGCGAGAGTTCAACAGTCACCGTATCCCCCGGCAGGATTTTAATAAAATGCATACGCATTTTACCGGATATATGTGCAAGAACCTGATGTTTGTTTTCAAGTTCTACCTTAAACATTGCATTAGGCAGTGTTTCTAAAACCTTGCCCTCCACTTTAATCGCTTCCTCCTTAGCCATTTATCTACTCCCCGTCCCCTTCTTTTGTGTTTGCAGTGCTCAGATACTATCTACCAGTTCTGGAGCGGATACCACCTTTTTTCAAGAAGCCTTCATAATTCCTCGAAAGCATGTGGGATTCCATCTGTGCGATGGTATCAATGGATACGCCCACAACAATCAAAAGAGCTGTACCACCGAAATAAAATGGAACGTTGAATTTTGTGACCAGAACAGACGGCAGAACGCAGATGACTGAAATATACACTGCCCCACCCAAGGTAATTCGAGTCAAGACCTTATCAATATATTCGGAAGTCCGTTTACCAGGTCGAATACCCGGTATATAACCACCATATTTTTTCATATTCTCTGCAACGTCATCCGGTTTAAAAGTAACAGCCGTATAAAAAAAGCAGAAAAAGAAAATGAAAGCAACATAGCAGATCTCATAAACTAAATTTCCAGGTGTTATCGAAGCTGCAAATTCTTTAATAAAAGGTATGGAGATAAATGTTGCCATTGTCGCAGGAAACATCATGATCGATGATGCAAAGATAGGGGGAATAACACCGGCTGTATTGATTTTTAAAGGCAGGTGTGTACTTTGTCCTCCGTACATCTTTCGACCGACAACTCTCTTTGCATATTGTACAGGTATGCGTCTCTGCCCCTGTTCAACAAAAATGATAATTCCGACAACAAGAACCATAAGTATTACAAGAATAACAATTCCGAAAATACCCATCTCGCCTGTGGAGAGCAGCCGGAATGTATTCACAATTGCGTTGGGAAGCCGGGCAACGATACCTGCAAAAATAATAAGAGAAATACCGTTTCCGATTCCCCTCTCCGTTATCTGTTCACCGAGCCACATAATGAACGCGGTACCGGCTGTAAGGGTAAGAACCGTCATGATCCGGAATCCCCATCCAGGCTGAAGAACAGCCCCCATTTGTTCCAGCCCCACACTGATACCAAAACCCTGAATTATACTCAGTACTACAGTACCATAACGAGTATATTGTGTTATTTTTTTTCGCCCTTGTTCACCTTCTTTTGACAGTCTTTCCAGGTGAGGGATAACGACTGTCATGAGTTGCAGGATAATCGATGCACTAATATAGGGCATAATACCTAATGCAAAAACTGACAATCTTTCAAGAGCACCTCCTGAAAACATATTGAACATTCCCAGGATTCCACCTTTATATGCTTCAAAAATCTTTTCCAAGGCGATGCTATCAATGCCAGGAGTCGGGACATGCACACCGATCCGATAAACAGCAAGAAGCGCGAGCGTATACAGTATTTTATTTTTTAACTCCGGAATTTTAAATATATTTTGAAAGCCACCGCCTACCATGATTAAAGCACCTCAACTTTACCGCCTGCTGCTTCAACTTTCTGTATCGCTGAATTGCTGGCCTTATGGATTTTAATTGTGAGTGGTTGTTTGATTTCTCCCAAGGCCAGAAGCTTGATTCCAAAATATTTTCCCTTGACTATACCTGCGTCAACAAGCGCAGATTCGTCAACAACACTCCCATTAGTAAATTTGGAAAGATCTCGAAGATTCACAATAGCATATTCTTTTCGAAACACATTTGTAAATCCCCTTTTCGGCAGTCGTCTATGAATAGGCATTTGACCGCCTTCAAATCCAGGGCTTACTCCTCCACCCGAACGTGAATTATGTCCTTTATTTCCACGACCGGCAGTTTTACCGGTGCCAGAAGCAACACCCCTCCCAAGACGTTTCCGGGATTTTGTTGATCCTTTTGATGGTGATAATTCATGAAGTCTCATCGGTACTCTCCTCTAACTTTACAAGGTGTGATACCTTGAAAACCATCCCCCGGTTTGTTGGTGTATCCTCAAGTTCAATACATCGATTGAGCTTTCTTAAACCCAATCCGCGTAAAACTTTACGGTGCTTTTCAGGTCTTCCATTCATACTTTTTATAAGTGTCACTTTTAACGTAGCCGACATTGTTATTTCCCTCTTTTATAATTCCTGTACACTTATTCCACGTCTTGCGGCAATTTGCTCGCGACTTTGAAGTTTTCTAAGACCGCTTATGGTTGCCTTTACAACGTTGTGAGGATTATTTGACCCCATGCATTTAGTAAGTATATTCTGAACCCCGGCTGCCTCGAGCACGGCTCGGACTGCGCCACCAGCAATTAAACCGGTACCTTCTGAGGCTGGCTTTAGCAATACACGACCTGCACCAAATTTTCCAATTGTCTCGTAGGGAATTGTCCCGTTAACAATCGCCACCTGGATCATATCTTTTTTTGCACTTTCGACCCCTTTACGGATCGCCTCCGGAACTTCGCCGGCTTTACCAAGACCGCAGCCGACGCTTCCTTCTCCGTCGCCAACAACAACAATAGCACTGAAACTGAATCTTCTGCCGCCTTTTACAACTTTGGCCACTCGATTGATATGTACTACTCTGTCGATGAACTGATTATCGTCTTTTTCTTGGTTATACAAAGGATCTTCCTCCATTCCTTTTGAAATTTAATCAAAACTCGAGTCCAGCTTTTCGTGCGCCTTCAGATACTGCCTTTACTCTACCATGATAAAGAAAACCATTGCGATCAAACACAATTTTCGTTACCCCTTTTCCCAATGCACGCTCAGCAACAAGCTTGCCAACAAATTCAGCAGCAGCAACCTTGTTTTCGAATTTGGGCTGTCCCTTAACCTCTTTTTCGTATGTAGAGGCTGCAACGATGGTTTGCCCCTTTGAATCATCGATTACCTGCGCATAAATATGCATCGAGCTCCTGAAAACACAGAGTCGAGGTCTTTTATCAGTCCCAATAACACGGTTTCGAATCCGTCTTTGCTTTTTTAAACGTAAATGATTACGTGAATTTACTGAAGCCATCAGTCTATGTCCTTATTAAACAGAGTGTTTCCTGTTCCCGTTAAAATACCATCTCCGCCTGGAATACAAAATTACTTTGTTCCTGTCTTGCCGGCCTTTCTCTGAAGATGCTCACCAGCGTATTTGATTCCCTTACCCTTGTAAGGTTCCGGTGGTCTTAGCTTGCGAATAACTGCAGCAGTTTGACCTATCAGTTGTTTATCAATTCCTGATAATTTAATGGTCGCTTTTTCAATAATAGCTGCAACACCCTCAGGTAATGTAAAATTGATCGGGTGTGAATAGCCAAGATTAAAAACGATTGAATTGCCTTTCACTTCTGCCCTATATCCAAGTCCGTTAATTTCCAGATTCTTTTCAAATCCCTTGCTAACACCGGTTACCATGTTTTCAACAATGGATCGTACCATACCCTGCAGAGCCATATTATTTCTGGTCTCTTTCTCCATGGTAACCTTAATGGCCTGATCATCAATGGCAAGATCAATTGCCGGGTGTACTGTACTGGTGAGAGAACCTTTTTCACCTGTAACAGTAATAATCCTGTCCTTATATTTTATTTTTACCTTTTCAGGTATGTTAACCGGCTTTTTTCCGACTCGAGACATATTTTACTCCTGTTATGCGCCGCTACCAAACGTTACAAAGAACTTCACCGCCGACATTTTCTCTTTTGGCCTGTTTGTCGGTCATGATTCCTTTTGAGGTGGATAAAACCGAGATACCTATCCCATTCAATACCGGTCTGATATCCTTGCTGCCTATATAATTGCGCAAGCTCGGCTTGCTTATCCGATCAATTCCGTAGATTGCATGAACATTTTTTTCATTGAACTTTAGGTATATGCGTAAGATGCCTTGCTTTTCATCTTTCGTGAACTTGTAGTTCTTTATATACCCCTGTTCTTTCAAAACTTTTGCAATCGAAGTCTTGATTCTGGATCCTGGTATATCCACACTTTTCAGTTTTGCCATTCCGGCATTACGAATTCTGGTTAACATATCCGCAATGGGATCGCTCATCGACATGATTTTCTCCGTTTAAGTACCAACTGGTTGTTATTTTTTTGCCCAACTACCGGACAACTCCTGTGTCCCAAGTTACCAACTTGATTTTATAACACCGGGAAGTTTGCCATGGGACGCCATTTTTCTAAAGCAGATACGGCATATGCCGAACTTTCTCATATACGCTCTGGGTCTGCCACATATCGGGCAGCGATTGTAAGTTCTCACCTTAAACTTTGGCGTTCGCGTTGCTTTGGCTCTGAGTGATTTCTTTGCCAACTGTTCCTCCTCCTGATCATCCTATCAAAATTATTGGGTTTTTCATCCGGGCAGATTAGTTTTTAAACGGCATACCCAGTAGCTTTAATAGTTCTTTGCCTTCTTTATCTGTTTTGGCTGATGTTACAATCGATATATTCAACCCTTTAATCTTATCAATTTTATCATAATCGATTTCCGGGAAGATTATCTGTTCGACAATGCCCAGCGTGTAATTTCCATTTCCATCCATTGCCTTACCGGATATCCCTCGAAAATCTCGAACACGCGGCAACGTAATGTTTATAAGCTTATCCAAAAAATCATACATTCGCTTACCGCGCAAGGTGACCATGCAGCCTACTGGCATGCCTTCACGTAGTTTAAAAGCGGCAATTGATTTTTTCGCTCGCCTGACGACCGGCTTCTGTCCGGATATTGCAGCCAGTTCTTCACTTGCGGAATCAAGAATTTTAATGTTATGAATCGCCTCACCCAATCCCATATTGAGAACGATTTTCTTTACCTTTGGGACCTGCATGATGTTTTTATATTGAAAGGTCTCCATCAAACTGGGTACCACACCATTTAAATATTGTTCTTTCAAACTAGGCATCTTACGCCCTCCGACTCATGTTTCTAGGCATCTATTAACTCGTTACATTTTCTGCATGACCGTACTTTTTTTCCGTCTTCGAGAACTTGAAACTTGACCCTCACAGGAGTGATACACTTGTTGCACATGATCATTACATTGGTCCAATCTATCGGACCTTCAGCTTCCATGATTCCACCCTGCCGGTTCTGCGCATTTGGTTTTACATGTTTTTTCATCATGTTAGCGTTTTCAACAACCAAACGCTCCTTTTTGTAATCAATTTTCAGAACCTTACCAATTTTGCCCTTGTCTTTCCCGGCAATTATCTTAACCTTGTCGTCTTTTCTGATATTACATTTCTTTTTCATGCGCCTTTTCTCCAAACAGGCCGGAGGCCTTACAATACCTCGGGTGCCAAAGATATAATTTTCATGTAATTTTTAGCTCGAAGCTCTCTGGCAACAGGTCCGAATATTCGAGTGCCTATAGGTTCCATACTGCCGGTAAGCAATACAGCAGAGTTATCATCAAACCGTATATACGAACCATCGGGCCTTCTGATTTCCTTCTTTGTCCGAACAACCACGGCTTTCATGACATCACCCTTTTTAACCTTGGCATTCGGAATCGCTTCCTTAATAGATACGACTATTATATCGCCGACACTTGCATATCTTCTTTTGGAGCCGCCAAGCACTTTAATGCAATATACTTCTTTCGCCCCAGAATTATCTGCAACCGTCAACCTAGTTTCTGCCTGAATCATTGCTCAAATTTCCCCTATTACTGAAACAGCTTTTTCAACTATTCCGCTGACACGCCAACGTTTCATCCTGCTTAACGGCCTCGATTCTGTTATCACAACTTTATCACCGATTCGACATTCGTTGTTTTCATCATGTGCGGTAAACTTGTTCTGTCTTTTAATGTACTTTTTATACAGACTGTGCTTGACAAGTTTTTCAACCTGTATGACAACGGTTTTGTCCATTTTATCGCTGATAACCTTCCCAACAACCTTTCTCTTATTCACTCGTTTTTTCATGGCAACTATTCTATTTTAAAGTTTATTTTGTTTGCATCTGCCGAATAACGGTTTTGATCCTTGCTATAGCTTTTCTGGTCTGTCTCAGCTTGCTAGTATTCTCAAGCTGACCGGTTTCATTCTGAAAACGAAGATTGAAATGGGTTTCTTTCAGTATGTTGGCCTTTTTCGCCATTTCATCCAAGCTGAGTTCTTTAATCTCACCTATTTTCATTAATAGTTACCCCCTTTCTACAAATTTGGTTTTTATGGGGAGCTTGTGAGCAGCGAGTCTGAAAGCTTCCATTGCCAGTTCTTTGGGGACACCTTGCATTTCATAGAGGATTCTCCCAGGACGAATAACGGCTGCCCAGCCTTCTGTCGGTCCTTTACCTTTTCCCATCCTGACTTCAGCCGGTTTTTTAGTAAATGGTTTGTCCGGAAAGATCTTAATCCACATTTTCCCGCCCCTTTTGACATGTCTTGTCATGGCGATACGTGCTGCTTCAATCTGTTTAGATGTGATTAACCCGCACTCGATCGCCTGCAATCCAAATTCACCGAATGATAGTGTTGCACCTCGGCGGGCGGATCCAGTCATGCGCCCTCTCTGACATTTTCTATATTTAACTTTTTTTGGACTCAGCATGTCCTTTCATCTCCTGTCCGGTCAATCTCTGGCTATTCAGTCTTTTTCAAAATCTCGCCTTTGAATATAAAAACCTTTATGCCGATGAGACCAAAGGTTGTTTTTGCTTCCGTAAAACCATAATCGATATCAGCACGTAGCGTGTGCAGGGGTACCCTTCCTTCACGATACCATTCTGTCCTGGCCATTTCTGCCCCTCCCAGCCTTCCGGAGCAAATGATTTTAATACCCTTTGCACCAAACCGCATGGCTGAAGATACACCTCTTTTCATTGCTCGCCGAAAAGCAATTCTGCGAATAAGCTGATTGGCGACATTTTCTGCAACAAGCTGAGCATCGATCTCTGGTTTTCTGATTTCCTGAATATCAATAGAAACTTCCTGTGAAATCACTGTTTGTAATTCTTGCTTGAGAAGTTCAATTTCAGAACCTTTTTTTCCGATAACAATCCCGGGCCTTGCCGTAAAAATGCGAAGTCTAACATGCTTGGAAGATCTTTCAATCTCTACCCTAGAAATGCCGGCATGGTTAAGCTTTTTTTTGATGAACTTCCGAATCTTGTCATCCTCTAAAATAAAGGCTGCATAATTCTTATCTGCGTACCAGCGTGATTCCCATGTTTTAACAATACCGATTCGCATACCAATGGGATTTACTTTTTGACCCAAGACGTTTCCTCCTTTTTACACAGCATCTTCCGCTACAATAACGGTTATATGACTAGTTCTTTTCAAAATTCTGGAGCCTCGTCCTCGCGCTCGCGCTCTAAACCGCTTTAAGGTCGGCCCCTGATCCACCAATATGTTTCTGATAATTAAAGCATCTACATCCATATTCTGGTTCTGGTCCGCATTCGAAATTGCAGATTTTAATACTTTTTCAACAAGCCCTGCTGATTTCTGCGGCATAAACTTCAGGATGTTGAGTCCGATTTCCGCTGGTTTCCCTTTAACAGCGCCAACAATCTTCCGAACTTTCTGCGGAGATATTCGTACATATTTTGCGACAGCTTTTGCCTCCATCTCATCATTCCTTATATTCGATGTTCTTTTAGCCTATGGATTTATTTTTTAAGTCTAGTCTTTTTATCACCCGCATGACCATAGAAAGTTCGAGTAGGTGAAAATTCGCCTAATTTATGACCAACCATGTTTTCAGAAACAAAAACAGGAACGAATTTTTTCCCATTATGCACTGCCAGTGTAAGGCCGACCATTTCAGGAACAATCGTTGATCTTCGAGACCATGTTTTGATTACATGGGCACTCCTTGTATCTTGAGCATGCATAACTTTTTTTATTAAATGGCCATCTATGTAAGGACCTTTTTTTAGCGATCTTGGCATATCTTCTCCTGAAACCAGAACCAGGTTCATGTTATTCTGAAACCTAAACTATCTTTTTTTCCTTCTTTTCACGATGAATTTACTGGTAGTCTTATTTGTTCGCGTACGATACCCTTTTGACGGAGTCCCCCACGGCGAACAAGGGTGACGTCCGCCCGAAGATCGTCCCTCACCACCACCCATGGGGTGGTCAACCGGGTTCATCGCAACACCTCTAACCTTTGGACGTCTGCCGAGCCATCGTGTTCTTCCGGCTTTACCTATCGACAGGTTCTCATGGATTACATTCCCGACCTGACCAATTGTGGCCATACATTTCAACAAAACCTTGCGAACCTCACCGGATGGCAACTTGACTAATGCATAAGGAGTCTCCTTGGCCATTAATTGAGCGAATGCTCCGGCGCTTCGGACAATCTGTCCCCCCTTACCCAATCGCAACTCGATATTGTGTATCTGTGTTCCCAAAGGTATATTTCCAAGAGGAAGAGCATTCCCTGGTTTGATATCCGCATCAGGACCAGCCATGATTGCATCACCAACCTTTAAATTCACTGGTGCCAATATATACCGCTTTTCACCGTCTGCATAGTACAACAGAGCTATTCTTGAACTTCGATTAGGATCATACTCAATCGTAGCAACCTTTGCCGGAATACCCTGTTTATTTCTTCTGAAGTCGATCACACGATAGTGTCTGCGATGTCCGCCTCCACGATGGCGACATGTAATCCGTCCATAAGAATTTCTGCCACTTTTCTTGTTTATCGTCCTGAGTAGACTCTCCTCCGGAGATGTAGTTGTAATCTCTTCAAAAGTTGAGTACTCTTGAAACCTTCGACCCGGCGATGTTGGTTTTACTTTCTTAACTGCCATTATCTGCTCCTAGATCTATACGCCATCAAAAAATTCAATTCGCTCCCCAGGCATCAGGGTTACGATGGCTTTTTTCCAGTCTTTTCGCTTTCCCAGAGTTCTGCCTCTTCGTTTAATCTTTCCCTTGACGTGCAATGTGTTAACATTGGCGACTTTCACTTTAAATACTTCTTCTACAGAACGCCCGATCTCAATACGGTTAGCTCTCTGATCAACCTCGAATGTGACCTGATTAACAGTCTCCTTTTGGAGTGTCGTCTTCTCAGTATTCAAAGGTCTTTTTATTGTATCATACCGATTCATATCAAAAGTCTCCCCTCAATGGCTTTTATAGAATCCTCAAGCAGAACCAAATTCCGATACTTAAGAATATCATAAACATTCAGGCCTTCACTTCTCATCACCTTGACTCCCGGTATGTTGCGTGCTGCTAACTCTAAATTTGTATTTTCACAATCTGTAAGGATAAGAGCGTTATTAACTTTTAGGGCATTTGTAATTTCAACTACTTTTTTGGTTCTTGGTTCCGAAAGTTCAATCTTGTCCACAACCAGCAAAGTGTTATTGATGCGCTTGCTGCTTAGCGCCATTTTGAGAGCCAGTCTTTTCTTCTTCTTGGGCATTGAATAGGCATAACTCCTAGGATGAGGACCAAAAACAACACCTCCACTTCGTAAAAGTGGGGATTTAATATCTCCTCGCCTTGCCCTTCCTGTACCTTTTTGTCTAAAGAGTTTTCTCGTACTACCAGCGACATCGGATCTATTTTTAACACATGCCGTACCTGAACGTTTACGGGCAAGCTGCATTTTTACAACTTCGTGAAGAAGATCGGATTTGACAGACACATTAAAAATGCTGTCAGGTAGATCCACTTCCGAAACTTTTTCTCCATTTATATTTTGAACATCGATGACAGCCATAATATTCCTCGTAATAATTCAGTGAAGAATTAAAATTTTTTCTTGTTGATTTTTAGCAGTCCTGTTTTTGCACCAGGAATCGTTCCCTTTAAAAGCAATAGATTTTCTTCAGGTCGCAAATCAACCACTTCAATATTTCGAACAGTCATTGTTTCATAACCGTATCTTCCGGGCATTTTTTTCCCCTTGATAACTCTGGATGGCCATGCACTGGAACCGATAGATCCAGGGACACGATGACTATGACTGCCGTGAGTCTTTTTCCCGCCGTGGAATCCATGACGCTTTACAACGCCTGTAAAGCCCCGACCTTTGGTTTTGCCTGTAACATTGACACGTTCTCCAACCTTGAACATGTCAACTTTTATCTCTTGGCCAACTTTATATTCATCCGGGCTGTCAACTGCGACTTCTCGTAAATATTCAAACATTTGACTACCCGCCTTGCGGTAATGCCCGGCAAGAGGTTTGGTAACCCTTTTCTCTTTTTTATTGCCGAACCCTATCTGCAATGCATTATAACCATCGTTTGCCTCGGTTTTAATCTGTGTGACCACACATGGCCCCACCAATACTACCGTGACAGGCACATATTCACCAGCCGGACCAAATAATCCGGTCATCCCTACTTTTCTACCTATCATCCCTTTACACATGGCGAATCCCAATCCCCCCTCCCCTGGCTACAGTTTAATCTCAACATCAACACCTGGTGAGAGATCCAACTTCATTAAGGCATCAACTGTTTGTTGAGTTGGCTCAAGAATATCCAACAACCGCTTATGAGTCCTAATCTCAAACTGTTCCCGAGATTTTTTATCCACATGAGGCGATCGCAAAACACAGTATTTGTTTTTCCTCGTAGGGAGTGGAATCGGTCCAAGTACTTTTGCACCGGTCTTCTTGGCAGTATCCACAATATCAATTGCTGATTGATCAAGAAGTTTATAATCGTAGGCCTTCAACCTAATTCTGATTTTTGTATTCATCATCATAATACCAATCTTCCACTCTATT
>PNOB01000044.1 GCA_013824585.1 Desulfobacterium sp.
TTTTCCTCTGGAAATCCTTCGCATCATCCGGTAGGAAATTTGGGTGTCAACGCTGATGTGCCCAGCCTCTTGTCTTCATGGACGGTCAATAGTCTGATGACCTGTATGGATTGCCATAATACGGACGATCGGTCCGGTAGGGCCCCCAAAGGCCCACATGGGTCCAATTTCAAGTACTTGCTTGAAAGAAATTATGAAACAAATGATCCGGCCTCGGAAAGCGCTGACGCCTATGCGCTTTGTTACAAATGCCACAGTCGCGATAGTATAATAGGTGATCAAAGCTTTAAATATCATCGGCGACATATCGTAGAGCAAAACACCTCCTGTTCTGTCTGCCATGATCCTCACGGCATCAGCAGCCTTCAGGGGAATGCCGATAATAACAGCCATCTGATCAATTTCGACCTGACGGCAGTAGCTCCGAATATAAGCGGAGAACTCGCTTTTCAAGATTTGGGCCGATTCAGCGGCCAGTGCAGCCTTACCTGCCATGGCAGGGAGCATCTTAATACGCGCTACCCATAAAATTCGGCCAGGGCGGAAAGAGAGAAAAAATGACCGAACAGATGATCTCCTCAAAAACATTCAGAAAACTCTTGTTTCTGATTTTGGAGCTTTTCGTTATTTTTAATTTTCTGACCATGCTGGTCTTATACTATCGTTTCAGTCCTGCCCTTGGACCTCATTACGGAGCGGTCTACAGGCTTGCCGTTCATGTAAAGGATTCCATACTGGTCCAGTCGGTTTTAATCGCTCTGTTTTTTTTTCTTTTGACCGCCATAGGCGTTGTAGCGATATGTATCCTATATTCCCATCGGATTGCCGGACCGCTTTTTAAGGCAAAACAATATGCTGCCGCTTTATCCGTTGATCTCGACAGTGCCCCCATTCGTTTTAGAAAAAAGGACGTCATTCACGACCTGGCAAGGATGATGAATGAAACCGCTCATTTTTGCCATGATAGAAAAGAACGGATTATGGAGGGTCTGAATAACATGGAAGCAGGGCTTATTCAGCTCGGATTGTCGAAGGAAAACGACTCGGAAAAAGCGGCTTTGCAAAAAAAACTGCAATGGATCGATGCTCGGATCAAGGAAGAGCTTCAAAAAATCAAATGAAGACAAAAGGATGGCTATTACTGGCTTTTGGTTCTGCCTGCATCGTTCTGTCGGTATGGGGACAATTGGGCGGGAAGAAGCATCGTTTTTCCGAAACGGAATGCGGGCTTTGCCATCTGGATGCTAAAAATGACCCCCATAGCCTGAAAACATTATCGAGCGATAAATGTGAAGGATGTCATGTGGATCGGCGATCCACTCTTTCCCATCCTTTTAACATCATTCCAGAAGGAACTATTCCTGTGGATATGCCTCTCGTGGATGGGAAGTTAACCTGTGTGACCTGTCATTTCACCCATCCATTTTCCATCCGGAATCCGATCTTGGGTTTTTATCTGTTGCGAAGGCCTGGAAAAGGAGTGTCTTTTTGTTCGGTTTGTCACCGCATCGACGCCAAAGGGCATATCCTGTTTGAAAATGTTCATCATGGATCCTTCCGGGAAACCGATCGCGAGCAAACGTTGGATGAATATACGCTTCAATGCATTGAATGCCATGATCGCCAAATTGATCGATCCATGCGTTCCCTCGGTGCCGGTAACTGGCTGCATCGCGCGATCGATCTCAATCATCCGGTGGGTGTTTCCTATCAACAAGCAGCGAATCATAAATCACAGGATTTTCATCCTCAGGCGACCTTGCCTTCCGAAATTCGTCTCTATAACGGAAAAATAGGCTGTGGAACTTGCCATAACGTGTATTCAAAAGAGAAATACATGCTAGCGATCGGCAACCGTAGGAGCGGTCTGTGTTTGCAATGTCATATCAAATAGGAGTTTATCATGAAGGTTCGACGACGAAAATATGTTGTGGATTATGGATTTCAGTGGGGTTTTGTTTTGGTTTATGTTCTGGCGTCTCTATCTGGAAGCATAGTCGTTCTTACTTTGTTTAATATTTTGGCGGTTCAAAAATTGACGGAGATGATTTATCGGGTTCATACCACAGTCGATTCTCCGAGCAAGATCCTTATCCCCCTTTTTCTGTGGGCCGATTGTTTTGCATTCCTTTTTCTGCTCCTGGTTTTAATAGTCGTTGGCGTCGTGATGATGCGGAAGGTAAGAGGCCCTTTGTTTCGCATGATGAACGGGGTGTCTTTAATGAGTCAAGGTGATTTTTCTTTAAGCATAACACTGCACAGGACAGATTCGTTTATCGATGTCGCCGAAGCATTAGAGCAAATGCGGCAGAGAATTCGGGAACGATTTTTGGGCTTTGGCAAGGAGTATCAAGCCATATCCAAGTCACTTGCGGTATTTAGCACCATGGAAACGGAGAATATCCCGGATGAAAAACGGAATATTCTCCTTGTAATGATCCGTGATTTGAAGCAGCGTCTGTAACAATCCTCGTTAAAATCGAATAATGCGTGCTTCTGACCGCAGCCGCTGGAGGAGAGTTTCGCGCAGTCGTTCTTCATTACCGGTAGTCAATTCTTTCTTGATTTTCTCACGGACATCATTGAGCAGGAGCTGAGTTGGCGGCACAACGGCTTCGACCCGGGCGATATGAAACCCGAAGCGGGTAGAAAAAATTTCGCTTAATTGACCTATTTCAAGTTGCATGATCCGGCTTTCCAGTTCCGGATCAAGCCGGCCTTGGTGAACGAGGCCGTAATCGCCTCCTTTCACACGATAGGAATCATTCGAATAGTCCCATGCAAGTTTGGCCATGTCCTCACCGGCTTTGATTTTTCCATACACTTCCTGGGCCTTGCGCCGTTTTTCAGCCACTTTCTCAGGGGAGGCGGTAGGTTCCACGCTGATCAGGATCTGGCGAAGATGAACCGCTTTTGGTCGGAAAAATTTAGATTTGTTTTTTTCATAATGGGCTTTGATCTCCTGATCCGATACTTTCGCCTTATCTGTAATTTCGGCTTTGGTAATATGCTGGATGAGATTCTTTTTTTCCAGAATTCGGTAATACTGCTTTTCCGACAGATCCGCTTTCTTCAGCGCTTCGGCATACTGTTCCTCGCCGCCCAACCTTTGAACAGCTTTGTCACGATTGCTTTGGATAAAAGCTTCATCGGCTTTCAACCCCAACTTGCGAGCCTCCTGGTGGAGGAGTTCCTTGTCGATCATTTTCTCAAATGCTTGCGGTCTGTATTTAGCGCGTTTTACCGAGGAAAAACCGCCATGGAATATTGCCGCCGGCATGATTTCATTCAAGGCGTCTTCCAGATCAGACTCATTTAATTCAACATCGTTCACACTGGCCAAAGGCTTTTGGGTCGCCTTTACCGGATTGATCCATGGGCAAAGGATAAGCGAAATGGTCAGAAAAAAGAGTACGGCAAGCAGGGTAAGTTTTTTTTCTAAATATAGGTACAGGTGTCCGGTCATTTCAATTCCTTTCAAAGGATAGTTTATTTGTTGTGGCAGGTCAGGCAAAGTTCGCTGTTCCGGTTTGATTTTCGTAATGATAAGGTATCGGGCGGCGGAGTGGACCAATGGGTTGCGCCCGCGGGCATATGGCAACCGAGACAGACGGTACTTGAATCGTAACGAGGAACATGAACATCGTGGCAGGAACTACATTCGATCCTGCCGTTAAAAAGCATGTCAGCGGTTATGGTACCGCCGGACGGTAACCCGGAGGGCGTGCTTAACGGGTCCCGCAGGCCATTGTCTTGGGAAACCAGCGCCGAGTTGTATGCAATCGAGATGGGATGATCATTTTGCAAATCAGTTCCAAGATATCCGCCTTCATGGCCGAACCCGGAACCGGGCGGACCTAAATAAACTTCTCCGCTTCGGCCGGAATGGCTGTCCACAGCCACTGTGCCGTCATGGCAGGATAAACAGATTTTGGAAATACCGCCGGGTTGTTCGGATACCGCATTCAAAGTCGGTGAAGCATAAAGACTGTATGTTGCGGATGTTACGGTATGGTTCCAGAGCGGCGCATTGGCCGCAGCCCCTTCAGTGATGGCCCCGTGCGGTGTATGGCAATAGATGCAAATTTCCAGATTCGGGTTTCCTTCCGGATAGACAAATGCCCCCCAATAACTGAAATCATGATGTGTATAGCGAATATCGGCCTGTAAAAAAATAGGATCAGATAACGATAATAACATTAATAAGGTATAAAATAGTATAAATACATACAGCCTTTTCACTGCTGTGGTCCTTTCCACATAGGCGAATCCCCCTACAAGCTTTCCTCCCAATTTCAACAGAAAGATAACTAATTGATTCTTATCAACTGGTACCACAATTAGGGCATTTTCTATTTATTTATGACAGCAACGTTTATGCCAAGATAGGATGTGGTAAATACTAACTTTATTTTTTTTGGTAGTAGGTCAACAAAGATTATGCGGCAGTGCAAAAAAAAAGGAAAATCAAGATATCAACCGGTCGATTAAGAAGAGGTCGCATTGGAAAATGACCTTTTCGGAAAGAGGGTTGCCTTTCGGTTGTAATAAAATAAAACACGGACAATGGAATTTTAAAGATTATATAACAAAATTATAAGGATGGTGTATGTCCGAAAAATGAACACACTGAACGGATATCGGATAAAAACTGAATTGCAGTCAATTGGTCGCAGCGTGGGTGAGGGGCGGCTTAATTCTGTATTTTTTCAGTTTAGCGTATAGTGTGCTTCTGCTGATGCCCAGTTGCTGGGCAGCCTGTTTTTTATTCCAGTCACATTCCTGCAAGATTTCCATCAGCAACCGTTTTTCATTTTCCAACATGGTACCGTGGGTAGACCCAGCCAAGGAGGAAGGCAGTTCGGACAGAGCGTTGGGAAGATGGGAGATTTCAATTCGTCCGCCCTTGGCAATGACTACGGCGTGTTCGATGCTGTTTTCAAGCTCACGCACATTACCGGGCCAAGGATGTTCGAGCAGACGGCGCATGGTGTCGGAGCTGAAGCCGCGAATTTCCACACCTTGTTCGGTTGAAAATTTCTGCTGAAAATGGCGTGCCAAAAGTGGGATATCGTTGCGTCTTGTTTTCAGGGCCGGCAAGTGAACCGGGATTACATTCAGCCGATAAAAAAGATCTTCCCGGAAATTACCGTTTTTAACTTCCTGGAGCAGTTCCTTGTTGGTGGCGGCAAGAAGTCGAATATCCACGGAAATAGTTTGCTCTCCTCCCAGTCTTTCGAACTTATGGGTTTGCAGCACCCGAAGCAGTTTAATCTGGGCGGAAGGGGAAATTTCGCCGATTTCATCCAGAAATACGGTGCCGCCGTGGGCCTGTTCAAAGCGACCGGTTTTCTGGCGGACGGCGCCGGTGAAAGCCCCTTTTTCATGTCCGAAAAGTTCGCTTTCCAGCAACGTTTCCGGATAGGCCGAGCAATTGATCACGATAAAGGGTTTGTTATTGCGCGGGCTTTGATTATGGATGGCGCGGGCGACCAGTTCCTTGCCGGTGCCGCTTTCCCCCTGGATCAAGACCGAAGCATCCGTGGGAGCGATATCTTCAATCAGCTTATAGATCACTTGCATCTTGGGGTCTTTGCCGATGATGCCGCGAAATTCTGCAGTATGTTCAATGCGGTTATGCAACTCATGAACTTCCTCTTCATGGAATGCGGCTCTTGTGATCGCTCCAGCGGTTTGCGCTAAAATCAATGCGGCCATTTCAAGGCCTTTTTCAGGGCAAAGACATTCCTTAGGGCAGGCGACGACAAGAACTCCGCATAACTGGTTTTGATGAAGAATAGGTATGATGGATTGGCGGCCTTTGGTCGGAAAGGTATCAGGTATAAGTGGTGGAATAAATGGCTTTGCAGGCGCAATGATCAGGTCATTTAATCCTTCCAGGAGCGCCAGTATAGTCTGTACCATTTCGGGATTTTCAATGTGGGCGATGTTTTTTTCCGAAATAGAAAAAAACGAATTGCGATCACTGCTGAAAATGAACATTTGCATATGATTGGTGTTTAAAATGGGACGAAGTTCATTGAGCAGGTAAGCTCCGACACTACCCAAGGTTTGCCTGCCGCTGACTTGTTTAATGATCTGGCAAAACGTCCCCATTTCCTTGTGAGCTTGCCTCAGCTCTTCTTCCATATTCTTTCGATCGGTGATGTCCGTGGCGATTTCCAAACGGACGATTCTGCCATCCACCCAGGAAATAGCCCGATCATAAACAATATACCATTGATTATTGATGGTATTCTGTACTTCCCATACACGTGCGCCGGTGGGAAGGCCATCGAGTCCGAGTAAATTTGAATTTGAACAGAATTTACATGGCCCGGTTTGACCGCTTTGCAGCGCCTGCCAGCAGGGCCTTCCGATAACATCGCCGAATTGATCGCGCAAATATTTGTTGGCAAAAAAGATATCGTAGGTTTCGATATCCGCTACAAATACCATGGCATCCAGGCCATCCAAAATGGTGAGAAGGCGTTCATGGGAGTCCTTGAATTCAGTGGTTTTCAACGCCACTTCTTCTTTCAAGCTTTTATTATAGTTTAAGGATATGACAATGATATAAGCTGATGCGACCAACAAGGTTATAATAATGATACCTACCAGCAGGAGGTGGTTGATATAAGCATCATGAATCCGCTCTCTGACTTCCATTTTGGGAGCCCAAATGCCTACTGACCATTGCATTTCACCAAGGGAAATTGGAACGAAAGCAAGCAGTTTTGTTTCCTTTTCTTCCGTATAGGCAGCGGTTGATTCGTCAAAACGATAATAGTCGATTTCCGTCATGTCGGTGGATCCGGCGAGCATTTGGGTTACCGTCCTGCGAAAGCTGGGAAATGCCTCGGCATTTTGAAGCAGGTTACCGCCGAATTGTTTCCGGTCTGGCATCCAGAGTATATTGGACTCATGATCGATGAGAAATGCATGACCATTGGCGGATGGTTTTAATTGGGCTATAAGTTTTTCATTCATTGAATCGAGCTTAAGTGTACAAAGGATGATGCCGACAAAGTTAGATGTTTCTGAATGTGGCTCATTTTTGAACATGGGGACAGCCACCACTATGCCTTTTTGACCGACGTCCACGCCTTTGAATTCGATAAACTCAATGATATAACTGCTGCTGCCTGGGAGCATTTGCTTTGCTTTTTGGTAGTAATTCCTCCATGAAAACTCTTTGCCTTCGAGTTCCCTTGCCTCTGCACTGAATCTCAGAATTCCTTTTGTGTCAAGAATGCCGATATCATTTACACAAAATCGTTTCAGTTCATGAATTTCATGTTTCAGGAGCTGGCGGGTAATTTTTTCGTCAAAATGATTGATCTCCGGTATATTCCCAAGGATTTTTAGGGCGCCGGAAAGGTTTTCAAAAAACATTTCAATTCCACTGGCAGCTTCTTTTGCTAATATAAGCTGATGTTGATTGAAATCTTTGAATGTCGCCTGTTCCATAAGCTCGAAAGAACGATGACCGACAAATAGAACAACGGCGATGAGAATAAATGTTCCAAAAACGACATTGCGTCGCCGTATTCGAACCAAGTTATTGATTTTCAGTTGTATTATCGATTTGATTAGGATGGTATTCATACGATCCATTCCGACTATAGTACATGTATGTAAATGGAACACTTTAAATATGCGAATGGTACTACACCACAAAGTGGTACGCTGTCAATGCATTTATTCACTATATTGTATGATTAGAAGCTCTTTCAAGGCCTAATTGATTGTAGTACAATTACGTTCAATAGGTTTTGAAAAGACTTCTATGGAAAATCAGCAATGAAGGATTGACGACTGGGTATTCTCTTTTTTCGGTCAGCCTTGCCCTTCGTCCAATATGTTTCGCACAATTTTGGCAAGTTTATCGTATTTAACCGGTTTAATAAGAAATTCCCTGAATCCAATGGCTCTGGCCCTTCCTTCATTAATCAGATTGCTGAAGCCGGTACACATGATGATCGGAATCTCCGGTCGAATTTGCATAATTCCCCTGGCCAGCATTTCACCGGTCATATAAGGCATGGTCATATCTGTAATGACCAGATCGTATTTCTCAGGATTTTTTTTGAAGATATACAGTGCTTCAAACGGATTGGTTTGGGCTTCGACATTGTATCCCAATCGTTCTAGATGATATTTCCCGAGTGAAGCCAATGTATTGTCATCATCGATGTATAGGATGGACTCGGTTCCAGTGGGAGCGGAACCGTCCTTTGTTTCCTTAGAACGGTCAGACTTATCCGCTACCGGCAACCAGATCGTAAAAGTCGTCCCTGCATTTTCCTGGCTGGTGACTTTAATCGCACCGTCGTATTTATTGACAATTCCTCGGACAATGAACAAACCAAGACCATACCCATCGCCTTGGTTCATTTTAGTAAAATACGGTTCGAAAATATGTTCCAGCGTGTCAAGATCCATGCCATGACCGGTGTCTTTTATGGTCAATTCCAAATGTGCGCCAGGCTTTAGATTCGGATAGGGCAAGGTTTCATCGGCAGTCAATTCCACCGACCTGAGTATCACATCCAGCAAGCCGTTGGGGTTTTGCATTGCCTTAACCGCATTGGCAATGATGTTGTTCAGAACAATACTGATCTGATTTGCCACTGCCACAACCTGGACCGGTTCAACGGAAATGTTGCGACGAAGGGTAATATGGGCGGGGAGCTGGGTTTCCAATTGTAGAAGAGTGTTGTTGACAACCGGATAAATAACGATAGGTTCCAATTTCTGTTCAATATGGCCACACATGGCAAGCATATGCTTAACCAATATATTCCCACGTTCGGTATGTTCCATGATGAGATTCAGGTTGTTCCGAACGGCCCTTTGTTGATGAAGACAATGTTGTGCTTTTTCCGCGTAACCGATAATGGCGGACAAAATATTATTGAAGTCATGGGCGATATTCGTGATTAGGAGTTGTAAATTTTCGGGTTTATCAGCGTCTTCTTTCTTGGCGCCGTCCTTACCGTTTTTCCGGCGGTCAACGATCTGGTGAAGATACAAATCCGAATCAACGGGAATCCAGTGAAAATCCAAAGTCCGATGATCAAGTTTATATTGGAAATGTTGGGTTTCCATTGTGGAGATGACTTCCGGCGTCAAACACCAAGGACATTTGGTATCCCTTTTTTGCATTACCGTATGGCATTTTTCCCCGGGTATTGCACCGATTTCCCTGCCGGCCTTGTTGGAAATGAGGATTTCCTTGTCCGATCTCAGAAGTAAGACAATACCTGGAAGCGCGTCGATACAATTTTGATAGAGATGATTCATCCTTTCAAGCTGCTGAATTTTTTTTGCCGGATCATCTTTTGTTGCTTGTGACTCCGGACAAGTTTTTTTCTGTAATTGACTTGATGATAGGGTATCCATTGAAATCCTCCCAGGCCTTCTTTTGGTTGACCAGCCTTAAGGTACTATAATAGATATTTGTTTATGAAAAATCAATCAGATATCTTTTGGATATTTTCGAGGAAGGTGCCAGAAAAATTCAAGGTTTCATAGAAATATTGTTATGCTATTTTGATTTTTTTTAAGAGTGCCGCTACACTGTGCAATGTTCAAACCACATACTCATCATTGGAAAACGGTAAACATTTGGATGCGGTTGTTTCGCGTATCTGCAATAAAAATATAACCTTTTCTGTTAATGCAAATTTGTGAAGGATAGTTCAAGAATCCTTCTTTCCATCCCATACCTGATTGGCGGTCGAGGAATGACCCATCCTGTCCAAGAAGGATGATACTGCCTCCGTTGCGATCGATTACATAAATCCTGGATTTTTGGTCCGAGGCAAGACTGGTGGGAAACCGCATATATTCTTTCAGGCTTGCGGATAATGGAGAGAAAATATCGGAATCCCGGTTGGCTGAAAACACCGTGGCGTTGATACTGTCGATTAGCAGTATATTGCCTTTGGGATTGATGGCTATATCGGAGATGAAACCACATGTTTTCGGAAAGGCGATCTGTTTTTTAAAATCTCCTGAAGCGGCAAGAACAAGTATGCGCTCGTATAGGATATCCACAATATATATGTCATCATTTGTATCAATTGTAAAACTTCGGGGAACATACGAAGTCGAGGAGGGTATTCCGGCCGGTGCCAGATAACCTTTAAATATGCCTTCAGATGTCAAACGAGCGATTTGTCGTTTTTTCCCATCAAGGACAAATATTTCGCCGAGTGAATTCAAATGAATTTGTATCGGATACGGAATTTCAGGGATTTGGATATGGGTCGGGGCAGTTTCCAATGTTTGGTCCTGAAGTTCGTATTTCAGAAGACGGCTGTTTTCCGTATCCGCCACAATCAGAAAAGAGTCGTTATTGCAGGCAACACCTTCCGGATGCTTAAGGCCGATTTCCTTTTCATCAGAATAAATGGAAAAGATATGTTTGACTTTTACATTTTCCCCGCCAAATGACGATGCCGCCAAAAATAACGGAGCCAAAAGGGATGATAATAAAACGAAAATTGTAAGCGTTGTTTGGCGCATATTTCACCTTTTGCGATCCGTGTGGCATTGGATGCATAATTCATAGGTTGTTTGAAAATGAAGCATTACGGGATTATTTTGCGTACCACAGGCTTTATGACAGCTCAAACAATCCAATGTCAGATTTTTATTTCTATGATCGATAATTTTTTCTCCGATTGGATGGGTTGAATGGGTTTGCCATGCATGGCAACGGCCGCAAAGATCTTTATTAATCGACTGTTTTTCAAAAAGCAGGGGATAATCAGCCGCATGGGGAGAATGACAGATCACACAATTACCGCTCTTTACCGGTTCGCACAGTTTTTTGTTCAATGGGTTCATTTTGGACCATTTCTGCAATTCCACCGTGTCCGAATGACATTTTCCGCAAACATCGATGATAGAAGCCTTTAACAGCTTTTTCTGTTTTGCGGCATGGGGTGTATGGCAATTCATGCATCCTACGGAATCCAACACCGGCCAGTGCAAGCGTTTTTTATCAAATGTTTCGTTCAACATTTTTTCATGACATTTTCCGCATAATTCCTTGCTTTGTTTTTTAATCGTAAGCGGATTGGATGCAGTAGAGGCTTCATGGCACTCTGTACACGTTTTTTTATTTACAGGGCTATGGGGATTATCAAATAAGAGACCTCTGGTATTGGACCCATGGGGATTATGACAGCTGATACAATCGGATTCAGCCACCGGGTAGTTCATGTGCTTGATTTTAAATTGACTGTTGCCGGTATTATGACATTTTGTACACATCCCGGGCGTGCTTTCTTTTAATAAGGACTTCTGTTGGCTGGAAGCATGCGGAGTGTGACAGTTAAGGCATCCTTTGTCCTTGGCCAGAGGAGCATGATTGAATTTATTTGTTTTCATCTGCTTTCTGACATCTTGGTGGCAGCTGAAGCAAAGTTCATTCCCTTTGTTTACCAGCTGATATTTTATATTTGAACCGTGGGAATCATGACACTTGTTACACTGACCCTCGGATACGATTTTATGGACGCTGAGCGCTTTTTCCGGTAGAATCTCCTTGTGACAGTCATAACAAAGCTTGTCAGGATAGGTGATCAGTAAATTCTTATGGGAAGATGTATGCGGGTCATGACAGGAAGAACAGTTTCCATTTTTTAATTCGGTGTGTACGTAAGTTTTGTTTGCTTTCTCCTTAAACGTAACATGGCATTCCAGGCATCCTTTTCCTTTTGCTCCTAATTTCAATTTCACACCTTCTTTTGAATGCACCGGTGTGGAAAATAGCAAAGAGCAGAGTATCCAGATGGCGATATAGGTTTTTTGTTGCATGGTAACTGTTTCTGTTCTCATAGTTATTCCGATGTATGACAAGCTTTGCATGCTTTTTCCGCAAAAGGTTTGTGGACATTCTCCTTAAAAAATTTGGGACTCTGTGATGTATGCGGCGCGTGACACTTCCGGCAATCCATTATTTTCGCATCGATCTGTATATGTGCATCTTTAAAGGAATTCGTTTGTAGGTTATGACATGTTTCACAAAGCTGCTGAATGGGCTTGACAATCAAAGCAGGCTCCGCGGAAAAATGAGGTTTGTGACATGTGTGACATTTATTGAGTTCCGAGGGTGCGTGTAAATAAATTTTCGAGTCCGAATCCTTTAAGGGCGTTTTTGTGTCACTGCTTATGGGTGTTTTCGGTGTTTGTGAAGAGGGCGGTTCCTTGGAATCCATTTGGGCCTTCAAATCCTTATGGCAGGATAAGCAAATATCCGGGTAGTCCGTCATCAGGAGATTGCTGAATTTGGACTTATGGGGGGAATGACATTCCGTGCATTCGCCTTTGACGAACGGTGCGTGTTTGCTTTTCACATTGGGTATTTTTTCGACGGCATCCGTACCATGGCAGGAAAAGCATAAAAATCCCTGTTTGTTTTTAATCATTCCTTCGATGTTGCTGCCATGCACATCATGACATTTGAGGCATTGACCGGTTTTGAAAGCTTCATGATTCGAACCGGTCACGGGTATCTTTATTAATTCTTCATGGCATTTTATACATAGTTGAGAACCTCCGGGATCAGCCATGAGGAGCTTTTTCCGCTCAGATCCGTGGGAGCGATGGCAGGAGCTGCAATTACCGTCAATAACCGGTTTATGGGTGGTTGTTTTTGTGAACTTTTGTTCCGCATCAAAGTGGCATTTATAGCAAAGTGTGTCCTGCTTGTCTTTGAGCATGTCTTTGAAATTCGAGCCGTGGGAATTATGACAAGCAATACAGTTATTATCGGTAAATGGTTTATGAGGTTCACTGATTTTTAGATTTTCTTTTGTTTTGATATGGCAGGATACACAAAGATCCTTTTCCTTTTTAAGCAACAGTTTTGGATTGCTTGCGCTGTGGCTGCCATGACAGGCAAGGCAGCCTTTTTCGCCTTGAACCGGCTTGTGGGTATTTGCTACCTTTGCCCCTTTTTCAGCGTGGCAAGTAAAACAGAGCTGGTTGCCGTTTTTAACCAGCAGTGCCGGATTTTCAGATGAATGCGGATTGTGGCATGAAGTGCATTTCCCCTTTTGAAAAGGCAAATGCTCGATTCCTCCTGCGGCTTTTAGCTCATTTAATTTATGGCATTGAAGGCAAAGATTCTGATCTTTTGCGATGGTTTGAAAAGGCTGTCCGGACGTCGGTGCATTGTGGCATTTTTCGCAGTTTATTTTTGTAACAGCATCATGTGCGCTTGTTTTCAATAACTTTGGTTGTGAAGAGGAGTGCGGATTATGACAGGTGATGCATGTGGATGTTTCCACAGGATAGCCGTCATGGGCTTTTTTGAATGCCGCCTGACTGGCATCATGGCATGTAGCGCAGAGCAGCAATTCTTTTTTTCGTAGCAGGTTTGCCTGGTTTGATCCATGTGGGCTATGACATTCCTTGCACTCTTTTTCCTGAAGTGCTTTATGTATGGTTTTTTTGTTATAATCATTTTTATTATGGCATTGAAAACAGAGTTCGCGTCCTTCCTGTTTTAGAAGATTGTTCGTCTGTGAAGCATGCGGGTTGTGACAATCAGTGCATTTCCCATTTATTAAGGAAGAGTGAACCTTGGCCTGGTTCATTCCTATTTTTTCTTTTTCATGACACGTTAGGCAACCCTGGTTGATTTCTTTTTTTAAAAGCAGCTTTGGGATTTTTCCATGCCGGAGATGGCACGCCTCACATTTTTTTTCTTTAACCACGCCATGGACGTTTTTCATCGAAAAATACGTGTCTGCAAACTGGGTGTGACAATCCAGGCATTTCTTGCTTTCAAACGTTCGGGATTGTCTGGATGGGGTGGAAACGCATGCAGACAGATAAAAAATGCCACATGCGATTAGGAAAAGCCAGAAACCAATACAACTATGTTTAACAGATAGTCTATTCACCGTATCACTCACAACGATCTGAAAAGGATTTTAGTGTTTAAGATCCGTTCCGTAAATAATGACCGGATAGTGCTCTTGCAACTGATCCGCCCAATCTTCAATGGCCTTTTTTACTTTTTCTTTAAAAACAGCTTCCTTGATTGCCTGTTCCGCACTTTCAAAAGGCTGGGGATTGGGAGCGATTACTTGAGTAATATATAATACATAATAGCGACCTTTGTCGCTTTCATACAATCTGAAATTTTCGGACTTGGCATCTGCAACCACCTTTTTTACATCTGCTGGCAGACTGTTTAATGTCAGCAACTGTCCGTCGAATTGAAGAAATTCTTTTGGATCTTTTTCCACAAGACCGTCTGCGTGAGAGTTCAACCAGGCAAAATCCGTTCCTTTGATCAGTTTATCCAATGCTTTGATGGCACTGTTTTTATCCTCGAACATCAGGCTTTTGATCCGTAGCATCTGGGGAGAGGAAAACGATTCAAGATTGGTATCGTAATAGGCCTTTAACTCTGCGTTATTTATTTTTATTTCTGGTACGATGACCTTATCGATGAACATCCCGAAGATGAGGGAGTTTTCATATTCTTTCATTCCATCGATGTAGGCGCTGGATTTGTCCATCTCCTTTTTTGAGGCTTCAATCAGCAATACCTTCTTTTGCAATGTGTCTTCCAGAATCTCGATCTTTTTTTTATTAACCTTCTTTTCTCCAATGGCTCTGTCAATACCGTGGTAGAACTTGTCCTTTAAAGCCTGGGCCAAATCTCCAACCGTAAATGCTGCATCCCCTTCAATCTGCGCGATCACCCGCTTATCCTTCAGTAGCATTTCAAAACCAGGATCTTTGGCCTCAAAGTCTATGGAATCAAAGAGCTTTGAATTTAGCTTCACATATTTTTTTTTCAATTTCAGATAATAATTATTGGCAAATTGAATTTTTTTCTGATTCAGGGCTTGATTTTTCGCTTCTTGTTTTATCTTTGCATCCTCTTTTTCAGGGAAACGGAAACCATTCAGTCTGAAAATGATAAAACTTTTTTTATCAAGCGAGACGATGGGGCTGACCGAGCCGACCTTCATTTTTGAAACCAGTTTGGCTACAGGAATGGTAAGATCTTTGTCTTTTATATATTCACTTTTTACTTCACTTTTTGCAATTCCATCTTTAACCGCTTTTTTTATGACGTCATCGAATTTAGCACCATTTTTTAGTTCGGTTTGAACTTTTTTTGCGTTTTCTTCTTTTTCAAACTCCGCTGCAGTTAACTTCCATTCCTTTGCAATTTTTTTATAGAGGATGTCCACCTCCCCATCATCGACGGTGATATCTTTTACTTCATTTTCCAGTAAAAGTTCCATCATTACTTGTTTGGATTGTTTGGCAATCATTTTTTGGATTTCCGGTAATTCGGAAAATCCCATATTTTTGGCCTCGATCCCAATGAGCCGAGCATTAATAAGACGTTTCATGATCGGTGAGAACTCAATCCGGCCGGCTGTATTTTCATTGCTCATCTTGGAATGAGACAATCCAATTGCATTGTTCAACTCTTTAAGTGTGATGGGATCGTCATTGACTTTTGCCACGATGGGTTCACCATCGACAACCGGCAGTTTGGATTCGGAAGCGAATGCGACGGCTCCATTTAGTAACAGCAGCGTGGAAATCAGGGTAAGTAATAAAGAGAAACAATTCATTGGATTCCTTTTCTTGCGTATTCTTTAAGAGGCTCCCTTCCCAAAAACAGAAAGGCCAAATTATTATTCATATGGATTTACCATAAATCTACAAAATATAGCAACTTATATACCATAAATTTTGAACATGGGCAGCTAATATAGTAACCAACCGCCACCATAGCTTTTTCACCCCGGCCGGTAAAAATCTGAAAAGCATGTCGTGGGGATGCATATCTGCCATTTGGTTAAATCACCAGACTGATATGGTGATTTCGCCTGTTCGCCGATGATGTCGGCATCAATAACGCGCAAGTATATTTTATAACTATTTGTATTTATATCGAGAATATTTTTAATTTGCCATGGCATACTCATTGCTAACATTGTTCTCAGAAAGGAATAGGCTAAAGATGCAAAATAAGAAAAACAAGTTATCTGCATTAGCCGGGCTTACGCAAACAGTTCTAACCATAGTTTTCTTGGCAGGGATTGTTTTTGTAAATGGTTTTTGGACAGAAGCCAAAGCATCCATTGAGATATCCTTTGCCTACAGCCTATCAAACTTTAGTGGCCCAATACCTTATAACTGGGTCAATCTATTTGTCGACGAACCAAGAAACGAGATCTATGTGGTTGATCCGCAAGAAAGAGAAATACGGGTATTCAATGCTAACGGCATGGAGGTCTTTACCTTTGGTGATGATGGAAGCCTTGGAGCTGTATTTGATGTCGCAGTTGAAAAGAATGGTGATATTCTCGTCCTGTCGAAAGACAATTCAAGCTTTCCAATTCTTCGATGCAATTTCAGGGGAGAAGTAATAGGGAAAATAACACTTAGCGATTTTCCTTCCTGGTTGTCGGATTTTTCACCTACACGTATGATTTGTCGCAACGAGCTTCTCTACCTGATGGATGTTGTTTCCATGAAGATCGCCGTGACATCCATGGATGGCCTTTTTAAAAATGGGTATGATCTCATGTCTCTTCTAGAGATCCCTCCTGATAAGATGTTTGGCACGGAGGCTGGCGGATTTAATGTTGATGGGAATGGGAACATGCTGTTTACGGTTCCCGTACTATTTTCGGCATATACACTTTCCCCTGAAGGTGAACTCAAAGGATTCGGCACTCCCGGCAGTGCTCCAGGTCGTTTTGGGGTTGTAGGAGGAATTGCCGCAGATGAGAGTGGAAACATTTTTGTGGCGGATCGGCTGAGAAGTGTTGTTCTGATATTTGACAGCCAGTTCAAATTTCAAAAAGAATTCGGATATCGCGGATCTTTGCCGGACAATCTGATATCTCCGACAAATTTGGTTATTGACGGCAAGGACAAGCTTTATGTGAGCCAGTTTAGAAGCAGGGGTATAAGCGTTTTTAAAATTTCGCATGCTGTTCCTGAACATCAAGCGAATTAATAAATACAATAAGGAGAGGGGGGAATAAGAACATTTGAGAGGCTGCCGGATAAACCGGTATAACAAAAAACATCCTCCGATAAATGGTAAACCCATTGAGAAATGGGGTCACAAAGCCGACAGGTCCTACTAATGTGAATTGAGGATGGCTGGGTTGCCGGAGACAAAAACAGGAGGATTAAAATGAAAGTAATGAAGTTTAATATTATTGCCTTGGCAGCAATACTAGCGACTTTCGGGATTCGGGGTACAGCACAGGCACTCCATGATGGCGGTGTCGCTCGCTGTGAAGCATGTCATACCATGCATAATTCTTTGGGCGGCCAATCCATGGCAGGTGTCAATGGGGTTGGTGGAAGCCTGACCAAAGGCTCTGATCAGAGTTCCACGTGTTTGAACTGCCATAATGGCGGCGGCAATGGCTACCACGTGAATAGTACGGACGGTTCAAACTTTACGGGAGGCGGTGATTTTTACTGGCTTTCCAAAACTTTTACCTGGGTATCCCGCGGCACCACAGTTTCCAGTATGGGTGACGAACATGGTCACAATATTGTGGCAGCGGATTATGGTCGTACTGTCGATGCAACATTGACCGTGGCTCCTGGTGGAACGTATAATGCCGGTTCGCTTGGCTGTACAAGCTGCCATGATCCCCATGGTAACAAAAATAGTGGAGGCGCAATTACAGCCTCCGGCTCTTACGGAGCAGACCCGACAACGGCGGTAGTCGGAAATTACAGGCTTTTGGGTGACACTGGTTATGCGGCGGGAAGCGGTGTGACCTTTACAAATGGCGTGCCGGTGGCAAGAGCACACAGCTCCGGTGCTGAGACCAAT
>PNOB01000045.1 GCA_013824585.1 Desulfobacterium sp.
CTAAAAACGCCTCCTATGTTCCCGTGGCTGCCCAAGAACAGCACAACAGAAACAACATGAGGCATCCTTATCGAACCCTTCTTAGCCCAGACTTAAATCCACTTAATTTTTGTTAATCGCATTGTCTGTTCAATATAAAATGGTGTCGGAAAAGCTGGTGTGTACGAAAACCGAAAAAGAAAACATTCCGCCAACGGTTGGAAAACGCTTGCTCACTGTGAGCAGGCATGGTGCAACTTGAAAAAAGCGGTTTAACTTAGTGCTCTGTGGCATAAATTCGGTGACGTATTTTATGCTGCCATTTTTTGTTTGTTATTGAACTTATCCAATACGTTTTTCATATCCTTTCGGGTAAATTTCCACTCGAAAGGTTTTGCGATAGTTTCATATAGTTGTTGAAAATCGGTTATTCTATTTTCGAGATCGGAAAGATTTTCAAAATCATTGGGTGAAAGAACTCTTCTCTGTAGCGCTGAAAAGTAAATTTCAACCTGATTGAGCCAACTGGCGTGGATGGTCATCCTACCCATAAGTCATCAAGTGTCAAAGATTGTATAGCCTCATTTAATGGGCGTTTAGAGATATTTTTACTACCGCCATATTCTCCTGATCTCAATCCTATTGAGCGGTTGTGGAACCATACCATACCAAAGGGAACGTTGTAGGTCGCTGTGTTATAAATGGCCCAGATCAGCTTAAAACCTCTGTTATCAACAAATTGCGCAGTCTTCAGAAGTTTCCAAAGAAAATTGCTTCATTTTTTTCGGCACCCAGATTATGTATATATTATCGCCAGCGGATTCCCGATCTGAATGGGATTAAAAAGATGGCTCAGAAGCATAATCGGTTTTCCTTTGAAATTGATATTTGTTGATTCATCCTGTTTTCAAAACAGGGATTTTGGATATTGTCAAGGAAAGACAAAGATGGAGCAAAATTTCAGGCAAGCTTCCATACTAATATTCTAAGAGTTAAAAAAAATACAGCCCTGCCGCCGAAAGGGCAACCGGGCTGTATCTTGTATGAATAAAACGAAAGACTCCTGATTTTATTTAAAAGGTAACAGCCACCCCGGCACCTCCGTAAAAATTCACATCCTGCGGCGGTTCCGGCCGCAATGCGAAATGTAAGTTAAAATATATTTTTTGATACTTTTTTAATTCTTCTTTTGATAACCAATTTTTTGCTAAATCAAGTTCAGAAGAATTATCAAATTCAGAAGGATGACAAAACCAAATGTGTGCCTGCGTTGCTAATAATTTATGATATTCTGAATAGTGTTGCATAAATATTAACCACTATATAATGAGTTTTTTATCTGATCAAAATAAAAGAAATTGCTGATGTCTATTGCTTATTCATATTATTTAATGATTTCAGGATGTAAACCAATGTCATGCATAGATCGATCGAAGAATCGTAAATGATACTGTCCTTCACCAGTGGAATCAATTCTCGTTACAGAACAATTTTTTACTCGTGAAAACTTCAGAAAATTCCATTGTGACCCGCCAAGGACATGAACGGCGAGGAAAGAGATCCATCCTCCATGGCTTACTATTGCGATACGTTCTTCTGAAAATGAATCCAAAATATGAAGCACTTCTTCTATTTTTTGATTAATTACATGTAAGCTTTCCCCTCCGATAGTTTTCCCGCGACGCCATTGAATAAAGTAGTAAAGTGTCAAACTAATACTTAATAATTGATCATAAATTTTTCTTATTTGTCCAGGCCAACGATTTGACGATAATATCCGGATTAATAAATCGTTTTGTATTGAATACATACCTATGTTAATTTCATCAAGTTGCTTATACTGATGATTGAAGGGAATACCTGTTTCATTAGAAATAATTCTGGCTGTTTCTATCGCCCTTTTTTTTGAACTCGAGATAATACAGCCAATATTAAGATTTTGAATTGTATTTTTTAATAAGTATGCCTGTTGTTCTCCTTTATTCGATAAAGATTCATTTATTTCTCCAACCATATCTTTGTTAAATATGCTAAAATGAAAGGATCCTGCATCGTTAAGAGGAATCGCATGTCGAATAAAGTAATAATGTCGTTGTCTCATGTTTAACATTTTTTCAACTTAATAGTTGATTATTAGCAATATTGATAGACTAAGAATTATGATCCAATACTATTTTAATGGCCTGTGAATCTTTTTTATTTTTAAATGTTTTTACTGCATTCCTGAAACTTTTCATTGAAAATCGATGGGTAATAATATTTTCAATGGGGTATTTGCTTTCCGATAAAATCTTGACTGCAATATCGAAAGAGGAGTTCATATTACTTTCTGCACCATGTGAGTTAATGCCGGTCACAATGATTTCTTGATTCCATATGGGCGAATAATCGATCTTGCCTGGATTGAAATTAATACCTGAGAGTACAACGGTTCCTTGTGATCTAGCCCATCTTAGCGCATTCTGAATGGTATAGTCATTGCCGACCGTATCATATATAATATCAAACCCACCAAGTAAAATCTCATTGCCAAGATATCCTTTGAGATATCTACCAGATGTAAAACTGGCCATTTTTAAATATATATCCGGCTTTTCAAAAATTATTTCATCGGCCCCGAGTTCTCTAGCTACATCTGCCTGAAACGGATACTTTACCAAGCAGCATACTATTGCTTCCGGAGAAATAGCCTTAACAACAAGTAATGTAAGAAGACCAATGGTTCCGGCTCCAATAATAAGAGTCTTCTCTTCTCTTTTAGGAATTCTCTTCATAACATTGCGTACCGCACATGATAGGGGTTCAATAAGTACCGCTCGATTTATATCGATTATTTCCGGTATTTTATATGCTTGTGTACGGTGCATGACAGTAAAAGTTGAAAATCCACCGCCTGAATCCACAATTGGCAATGTTTTTGTTCCAAGGTTTTCACAAAGCATGTAATTCCCGTTTTTACAAGAACGGCAGTGCGGTTCTATCTCAAGTTGATGGCAGGAAGGCCAATCTATTCGCATTGCAACCCTATCATTAATAGCAAATCCATCTACATCTTTTCCAATTTCTACGACTTTACCTATCAATTCATGCCCTAAATATTTTCGATTTATTCCTGGAATTGCAGCAGGAAAGCATTTAGGGTCCATATCCATGTATATAAAATGAATGTCCGTCGCACATAGACCACAACAGATATTTTTTACTTTAAGCCATCTGGAGTTAGGAATTGGAGGCTCTGTGATATCAGTATAATAAACATGTGAAAAAAAGCTGAAAGGAGCATTGTTAAATATTTTTGAAGCTACCTTTACAGCGAGTATTTTCATTAAGTTATTTTCAAAGAATAAAGCTTTCACCATTAACCTTTTGAATTAATTATTTACATTTTTAATCATGATAATAAACAACTATAATAGTCTTATGGTAATTCATTTCGGTTGAACTGTGAAATGATAACAACCAGATTATTATTCCACAAAACAAGAAAGAATGTTAAAGCACTTTGTATTAACGATTAAATGGGCCGCTAATGGTTGCGCTCTCATGTGTCGAATTGATGATAGTTTCCAACACTGGATTGGTATCAATGTTGCTTAACGAAAAGCCTTCAAATATCTCTTCAGTTTTTGAAAAGGAAATCTTGCTAGCCGATTTCTGAGCCATACTAAACTCCTGAAATATGCCTTGAAGTTCAAAGTTCTTTACTCTGAAAACATTTTCTGATTCTTTTCCAATTAATTGAAACAATCGAGTTCCTTCTTCTCCATCCACTCCCAAAGTGTCTTTTTGGTTAATATTGGCCTGCATAATATCCAAACCATTTTTTTTCAGAATTCCGAAATACTGGCCAGCTAAATCACCTCTACCGACATCTAATGAGAAACCATCGGACAAAACAGGAAGGTATTCAATTTCTTTAACAAATTTAGCTACATCGGGATTATCGATGAAGAGTACAATCGGATACATACTCATCAAGGGTTCGGTTGTTGAATTGCATACCGGAACTATACCAACCGCAATAATCAAATTTTTAAAAGGTGGAATCTTCTCACCTCCATCTTTGATGCCACCAATATAATTGATGAACATAATACTAATTATTGCATTCCCTAAATTATCTTCTAAGATTCGGAATTTGTTGCTTGGGATCATTTTTTTCATACTATCTGACGGTACGGTGTGAAGCGTAATAAATGCATAATCGATATCAAAGTGATCATTACGAATTGGCTTGTATTCAATTACATCTTTCTTTTGACGATTCAGATCCCCGATTATTTCAAGCCCTTTGGAACTTCTGGTAACATATTCTAAAGATTCCTTCACTTCACGGGCAGTCCTTTCCAATTGTTCATTAGTATGTGTTGAAGATAGAAAAAACCTAAGACGAGCGGATTTGTCAGCAACAACTGGATATACTATTGGCTGGACATTGATACCTTGTTCGAAGAGTTTTTCCGAAAGTTTTAACGCTCTTATGGAACCACCCACGATACAAGGCACAACACTGGTTTGCCCCTTTGATGTGCCGACATCCAGACCTTGGTCAATTAATGCCTGATTGAAGAATTTTGCATTCTCCTGCAATCGTAAAACACGTTCTGGCTCAGCTAACATGTATTGTAATGATGACAATGCCGCTTGGGCATTGGCCGGGGTTATTCCAGCCGAATATACAAAACCGGGGGAGGAAACACCTTTCGGGGATCTTTAACCTTGCATACGATTGCTTGAAGGGTGTTATTGTATTCGAGTGTATATGCGGCTTCTGGTTTTTCTGCTTTGGTATTCTCGATAATCGCCATTTGGTTCCTTCCTATTCCTGTTTAATCATCAGCGAGAGCGATACAACTGGTTCTGTCGGTTCTTTGGTATTTTAAAAAAAAGCTCTGCCCCTTGAAGTACAAAATCGAAATTTAAAAAAAAATCAAATGCTGTCAGATCATCATTTTGAACTACAGACAGCGGGTTGAGCGGTGTTATGAATTTTGCTAAAATATAGTTGTGCATATTTGGTCATGTTGATAACTGCTGCACAATTATTTCGTTGGCACCCATTACCTTACAGATGTTTTTCTCTTTAAAGCGATCATGTATAACACTTAATATTGGGTTGGAGCTTACTCTTTTGGCCTTATCCATTTGGGTAGATGAATATTTGTGACTCAAATTCAAAACATTCTTCATATTTGAGAACAACGTTAATTCGCATAATAATCATTCCAACTATCCAAATTATATTTTGATGTCAAGACAAATAATTCATTATGTCAATATTTTATTAATCTGTTATCGATTGTATGCGATAATATGATATTATGATATTATGATATTATGATATTATGATAAAATCTTTTCGGGACAAAGAAACTGGAAAAAAATTTTAACCGATATTTTTCGAAAAAATTTCCATCAGATATTCAGCACCAAGCGCGTAGAAAACTGCTTATACTAGATGCGGACCCTGAGATTATTAATGAAAGATGGAGTGTAATTTCAGACAACTTTCTATGGGTTGGAAGGAATTGATCGGTCAAGCAGCTCTCTGATTTTTTCTGCAATCTCCTTTTTCAGCCGCGCAGAACGGGACTGCCCCGGACTATTTCACGAACGGCTTTTTCAACGGCGTACCCGACTTCTCCTGGACCTCCGAGGGCACAGACCCTGCCGTACCCCACGGCAACGGCAACATCATCGACTACACCTATGCCGCAGGCTCAGAGGCCATAAACTTCGGAGACCCTGACCAGCAGAGCACAGGCAGCCTCGGCACCCTCGATGAATCAGGCTTTATCCTGGAAGACGGCCGGGCCCGCGATAACAGCCATCACAGCGCCGGGTGCTATGAGCCCTGATGTATTTTATGTTGTATCCCGGGGAAAAAACGATAACCGTCCCTTAAAAATCCAGATTAACCCCGTCGGATGCCTGGAGTGACCGCTTTTTCATTTTGTTTCAGATCCGGATGATCCCTTTCGATAAACCGCCGCGCGCCTTCGGCAATCTCCGGGGTATGAATCAGCCGGTTGAAACATTCGGCCTCAATGCGCAACCCCTCCGGTAACGGGAGTCCAAACCCGCGAACGGCAGCCTCTTTGTCGGTGCGGATGGCCGGCTGAGGAAGCTGACAAATAAACTCCGCCAGTTCAAAGGCGCGTTCCAGTGATTTTCCTTTGGGGACCACTTCATTTGCCAGGCCGATGCGTTCGGCTTCCCGGGCGTCAATGACGCGGCCGGTTATGATTAATTCCATGGCCCGCCCCATGCCGACAATCCTTGGCAGCCGCTGAGTTCCGCCGTCCGCCAGCCCGATATTCCAGCGGCGGCAAGTGACTCCGAATGTCGCGTGTTCCTCGGCAATCCGAATATCCGCAAAGCAGGCCCATTCCAGTCCCCCGGCATAGGCCACCCCGTTTACTGCCGCAATGACCGGTTTGTAAATATCTGTCCAGCGGGTGGGGCCGAGAATTCCGGGCCGCTCCCCGCGATTATGGGCCGCGATTTCGCCCGGTGTTGTGGGAACGAGTCGCTCGCCTGATTTGATATCCCCGCCGGCTGAAAACGCCTTATCGCCTTCTCCAGTAATAATAGCAACTTTGGCGGTGTTGTCCTCACGGAAGTCGCTCCATGCCTGAACCAGCTCCAGGTGGGTCTGAGGTCCGACACAGTTGCGCACTTCCGGCCGGTTAAATTTGATAATCGTGATTTCCCCCCGGCGTTCATAGATGATTTCCTTAAAATCCATGACCATCTCCTTTTTTGTTTGTTTCACCCACGTCTTTACGTCCATAATGAACCCTTCAGAGTCAATATTCATATGAATAACCTACCGTATGTTTAGGTTAAACGTAAAGAGTCTTTATAAAAGTACCATATTATGATACGCCAGTGGCCATAATATAGGAGGAGTGAATGAATCAAACATTGGAAATGCTGGAAGCTCTTAAAAAATATCTCAAGGCCAAGGGCATGACGTACCGTCAACTGGCCGCTGAAATGGGGATCAGCGAAACCAGCGTTAAACGCATGTTTTCGCAGCAAACCCTTTCATTGAAACGCCTGGAGGAGGTGTGCAGGATTCTGGATCTTGAATTGTATGATCTGGCGCTGATGGCCCGGCAGCAAAGCCGGAATGCGGCTAATGTGCTGAGTCTTGACCAGGAAAAGGCGCTGGCGGAAAATCCGAAACTCATGTCGCTGTTCTATTTTCTGATCAACGGCTGGTCCGTAGAGCACATCGTTTCGGAATACGCTATTTCTGAAGAGGAAAGCACGCGCATGCTGGTCCGGCTCGACCGGCTGGGGCTGATTGAACTGCATCCGAACAACCGGGTGCGCCTGCGGGTCACAAAAAACATTTTCTGGCGAAAGAACGGACCGTTATGGACTCTTTATTTTCATAAAATACTGGAAGATTTCATGAATCATTCTTTTGACCTGCCCAACGACCGCCTGCTGTTCAGCCCAGGCGTGCTTTCCGAAGCGTCTCTCAAAACAATCCTGAAAACAATCGACCGCCTGTTCCGGCAATTTAATGATCTGGCTGAAATGGACGCCGCCCTGCCGCTGAAGGGACGGTATAGCGCCGGATTATTCATTGAATTCCGGCCGTGGGTGTTTTCCATGCTTGCCGACCTGAGAAAGCAGAAACCGGAATCAGATACAAAACTGTGAGGGAGATATGGGACGAGGGAGATAATGCTTTTTTCATCATTGCGGGTTGGGAAGGGTTCAACGGTCAAGCAGTTCTCTGATTTTTTCTGCAATCTCTTTTTTCAGCAGCGGTTTCATCTAGATCAATCACCAGTTCGCCCCTTGTCTCCTGCATTGCGTAGACTGCATTCGTACACAGATTCATCAGGATCTGATGAATCTGCACCGGATCGGCTATGATATATTGTGTTTGGTATTTTAATCTGAAACTCTGTCCCATTGCCCGGCGAGCTGATGCATGTGATCTGCCCCATCAGGGTCTGGCAAACCAGATTATGGACAATATGCAATCCAAGTCCGGTCCCTCCCCGATTTCGTTTTGTTGTGAAAAAAGGATCATATATTTTTTTGAGAACAGCCTCATCCATACCCCGGCCTGTATCCCGAAAGTTGAACAAAAGGATATTCCCCTGTTTTTGTATGGTGATCCGGATCTCGCCTTTTTCAATACCTTCAAATCCATGCACCAGTGAATTCATCACCAGATTTGTGGTAATCTGAGAAAAGGTTCCCGGATAGTTGTGAATCATCAGATCATCCGGGCATTCCAGCAAGATCGTATGGGGTGTGCGTTTATATTGCGGTTTCAGGCTGTTCAGTGTTTCTTCTATATTTTTCCTGATATTAAAACTTCTTTTCTCTACAACAAGCTGATCAACTGCGACACTTTTAAAACTGTTTAGCAGCTCCGATGCCCGTTCCAGATTGGTAACAATCATGGTCGAAGCTTTTGCTATTTTTTCAGCATATTTTTCCACATCAGACAATTGAAATTTTCCGGTCCAGCAAAGATCCGTCAATTCCTCAGATATATCCTGCAAATAGGATGCAGACAACAGGCCCGCCCCCAATGGCGTACTGACTTCATGGGAAACCCCTGCTACCATATCCCCCAGTGAGGCCAGCTTTTCCGAACGAAGCAATTGTTTTTCGACCCTTCTCTGTTCCGTGATGTCCCGGCTGATCCCTAACAGCCCGGTAACACACCCTGTTTCATCTCTCAACGGGGAAATATTGTTTTCCAGCAACACGATTGCACCGTCTTTGCATAAAAACTCCAGTTCCAGTACCGTGTTCACATGATTCTTCTTATCGTTTTTTTCCAGCTCCAGCTCTCTTGAAAAAACTCGTTTGGCAAGCTCCAGGGAGGCGGGCGTTAAAATTTCCTCCAGAGTCTGGCCCAGAATCTCCTCGGGAGTATATCCCCGTAACCGTTCGATGGAAGGGCTTATATAATTTGTTTTAAATAATAAATCCGTTGTCCAGATCACATCATTGGCATTCTCGGCAAGCATCCGGAACTTTTTTTCACTCTCCTTCAGAGCCTTTTCCGTCTGCTTCCGGTCGGAAATATCCCGGCTTACCCCGATTATGCCGGTTGGATCATCATTCTGGTCACGCAGAAAGGACATGCTGACTTCCATCCAGATTGTATTCCCATTTTTACAAAAATGTTCCAGCTCGAGTACGGTTGGTTCAAGAACTCTCTCTCCCCGGGCTTCCTTCTCCATTGCTTCAGCGTAAATATTTGAGGCGATTTTCAAAGAATCCGGTGTGAGGATCTCCTCTAAAGAATGATTCATTCCTTCCTCAGGTGTATAACCCCGTATTCGTATGATGGATGGACTGACGTAGGTGAACTTCAAATCCAGACTGAGTGTCCAGATAATATCATTCGCATGTTCGGCAAGCAGCCTGTACTTTTTCTCACTCTCCCGTAAGGACACCTCTGTTGCATGATGTCTGGTAATTTCATCGACAAGACTTTTATTGGCATCTGTCAATTCGCGGGTTCGTTTCTCGACAATCTGTTTCAGATTTCTGGTTGTTATTTGTGAAAACCGAAGCATCCATAAAAAAGACAGCAGGAATCCGCCTCCGAAAAGCCAGATCAGAAACCGATAAAAAAACGAGGAATCAGCAACCCGGCCCAGAGATATCAAGGCTGTGATACCGGTAAATGCAATCAGAATGAAACCTGCTTTTTGCAGCATACCCGCACCTTCATGAAAATCATAAAAAATTTTCAGTTGTTTTCCCAGGAAATACCCTTTGTTGAAATCGTTTTTACAAACTGTCGATAAACTCAAGATCCTTGAGCTGGGTGTTCTTGGTACCAATGGATAAAACTTCAATATGCTGATCCGGCAACCTTCGAAAATACAATCGCCCTTTGTATGAAAAAATAACCTCTAAAACCGTTTCACTGCTTTTCTTGCTGAACACCTTTCTTTTGATATGAACCAGATCCGGATTCTCATTGAGTTGATGAATCACTTCTTCGCATTTGATCTTCATGTCTTCCGGAATCAATACAAACCCATCCAGCGCCTTTTTGTTCATGGAAATATTTTTATACAGCGCTTTGAATCTTCTGCTGACTGCGGTAGCTTCCTTTTCGTTTTTTGTCTTTCCTTTCTGGTTATCCTTTTCATACTTATCGATCTCTGATTTTAATCTTTCAATCTCCTGCTGCTGCTCCTGCTGCAAACCGATATTTCGATTCAGTTCTTCTTCAAGAGAGATGATCTCTTCCAGCATTCCATCTTCTGTTTTACTGGCCTGTTGTTTTTCTTTTTCAAGCTCCTCCCGGACTTCACTGTAACGAATGTTTAACTCACTTCGTTTTTTCCCAAGTGTTTTTAAAATTTCCACAGAGCGCTTTTCTCTCTCGATAAGCCGATCGATAGTCCGGATTTTTTCCATCTCTTCCATTTCCGATTTTCTGAAGTTCTGCCGGGAGGAAAAAATCATGAAAAATAGAGAAATTCCGATATAGAAAAACAGAATGGCAATCGAAATGGGTTTATAATATAATATTTTGCTATTGACATGAATAACAAGGCCATCATTTAACAGATTGTAATTATCTTCCGCGATCTGGATCGGATCGGATGGTGAAACAGCTCCTGCAGGGTCTTCAAAAATAGCAGGATAGATAATCGTTCCTTTTTTGGTTGTTACGATCACATCCAGTTTCAGCCCTATCTTCACAATCCATTGGTTACGGATATAGGATGAAATATTTTTGCTGATGGCATCTCTGACCGTAATCGTACCATCAAACAGAGAGCGGGAATCTCCAATGTAGACATCTTTGATTTCTTCCAGGTAAACACGATTGAACATTTTTTCAAGGTACTGAACAGAAAAAATGTACAAAAAGGGCGGAAGCAATATGCACAGAAAAAAAACTTTAAATAATGGAAGTTTCATATATGCTTTGGCTGCCTGCGTTTTAAAAAGCAATCGATCATACCAAAATGGTATTCCAGATACATTGTATCAAGGTTGAAGTTGTTATAACCGGTTATAATTCCGAAAGAACTTTTTTTGCATCATCCGCTCCATCAAATCCATCACTGATTCGTAATGCTTCTGCAAGCTCTTTTTTGGCCAGCGCTTTTTCACCCTTTTTCAGATATGCAAGACCCAGGTGATATCGAACAGACGGGTTTTCCGGTATTTTTTCAGCACTGCCTTTCAATTCACTGATCGCGGCATCGTACAAGCCTTTTTTATAAAATATCCAACCAAGCGTATCCATGATCGCAGGATTATCCGGCTGTTTTTCTTTTGCTTTCTGGGCTAGCCCCAGCGCGACATCCATTTCCCGATCCTGTGTGGCCAGAAGATAGGCAAGATTATTCGCGGCTGGAGCAAAATCAGGTTGAATGTCAAGAGCTTTTCGATAATGTGTTTCGGAAAGATCAAATTTTCGCTGAATCTCGTATAAAATACCAAGGAGCATATGCGGCCCGACCTGACCAGGATCTTTTTCCAAAATTTTCTGATATTGCAAAATAGCCTTTTCTTCTTCCTTATCCTGCAAATAAACCTGTGCAAGAGCATAATACGCCTTTAAGAAATCCGGATTTGCCTGTAACGCAAGTTCAAACTCACGCACTGCATCCGGCTTCTGTTTCAAAGAAAAATAGATGTTTCCTTTCAGATGGTGAATTATCGCCTGAAGTCCTGGCTGATCCCCGACAGCGGTCATCTGTTCATCACAGACCTGAAGGGCCTTGTCATATTTTTTCTGACCTGCATACACATACACCTTATTACTGAACACATCCATCAGCAGAGGGTTGATCGCAGAGGCCTTGTTGAAATTTTCAATGGCCAGATCATATTGCTTCTGTGATCGCTGCAATTGGCCTAAGCGGAAATAGGCTTCCGGCACATCTGGGGAGTTTTTAATTAACTGTTGAAATGCTTCATCCGCCTCATTGATTTTACCTTGAGCTGCCAGAAGATTACCAACGAGGAGTTTTGCCTGATAATTATCCGGGTCTTTTGATAAAATCGCTTTACACTCAATCTGCGCCGGGTCAAAGTCTTCTTCCTGATAAAAAATCGTTGCAAGGATAAGCCGCGCTTTGATAAAATCCGGCTGAAGCTCGATTGCCTTCTGCAATGAGGTTTTGGCTGACCTATTATCCGCCTTTTTAAAATAGGAAACCCCTTTGAAATAATGGGCGGTTTCAGATCTGGGATTCTCCTTGGTCAGTTCATCAAATATTTCAATGGCGCGAGTATAATCCTGTTTTAAAAATACGATCTCCCCTTTCATCATTCTGGCGGATGGATAATTGGGTTGCTTTTCAAGAATCCTGTCCAGGTATTGTTCGGCTGTATCAATTTCCTTCAGACCGATGAAAAACTCCGCAATTTTTTCCATGACCCGGATGTTCTCAGGCTGAATTTCCAAGGCTTTATTATAATTCAAAACCGCCTTTTCCCGGTCTCCTGTAATTCCATAAAATCCAGCTGCCATCATATAGGGTTTCACATTTTTGGGATCGACTTCAATGGCATTCAGATAGGCGGCTTCTGCTTTTGGCCGGTCATTTTTCCGGAAATAAAAATCACCCAGGGCGACTTTCAAATCCGATTCCTTTGGATTTTCTTCAATGGCTTTCAGGATGATCGATTCTGCTTTTTCAAGTTGGCCGACGGCAACAAGAAGATTGAACATGGCCATTTTCGCCTGGATCGATTTCGGGTCAACGTCAATGGCTTCATTCATTACTTTTTCAGCCTCTTCGACCTTTCTCTGCAACAACAATAAACGGGAGAGCCCGATATAGGCATGGATGTTGGTTTTATCAATCCGAAGAATCTTGCGGTAAGTGGATTCAGCTTCTTTTGTTTTTTTGTCGATCGTAAATAAACTGGCCAAAAGAAAAAGCGCTTTTGTGTTGTCCGGTTCTTTGACCAGGATCAACTCAACCTTTTCCTTTGCTTCCTTATCTTTTTTCCCAAGCAGGTAGAATGTGGCCAGCTTGAACTGGGCCTCCATATTTTCCGGATCAAGCTCTGCTACCATTGAGTAGGCTTTCATCGCTCCGCGTGGATCTCCCAGTTTTAAACTGGTTTCTCCCAGTTTCAGATAGGCTTCCGCATATGCCGGATCGATCTGAATAACATTTTTATATTCAATTTGAGCACTGCGGTACTCTTTGTTTGTGAAATAGGCATCCCCTTTTTCCAGATGTGATTTTTTCTTATCTTCATCGGAAGCGCACCCTGTCAGAAGGAAAAGGGTGGACACAAACAGTAGAAGAACAACGTGAGTGCGATGCATGTAAAAACCTCCATTTTGCAATTTTATAAGAAAGAAATAATTGTTTTACTGCCGAACGGCTCGGACTGCGCCGCACTGTGTCAATTCTGCCTCATCTTTTACCCATATATCGCCATTCCGGTTGATGACAGTATGGCCAAACTCATAGTATCCTTTCCAGAATAACTCAGAGGTCCAGTACCATTTGGCCCCGCTTCTGGGAAAAGAATTCTTGGCATTCATGACTGCCATCAGATCATTCGCAGAAGGCAGACGCCAGTCTTTGTAACCGCCCACTTCAAGATTTTTCACATATTTTTCTGCTGCGTCATGGTTAAGGCATTCCTTCAGTTCAGTATGGGAGTCCAGAATATACCACACCAATCCGGTATGCTGGTCTGTGACCGTTCCATCGATATTGACAATAAACCGCCCGTTTGATCTGCTCAGAATGGAACCGATCTTTGCTTTTTCCTCTTGAAGTCTTGCCCTTTCTCTCTTTTCCTGAGCAATATTTTCAAGCGTCATCTTCTTTTGTTCATCTGCAATCTGCTTCAGCCGGTTGAATTCCGTTTTTTCCTTTTCAAGCCGTTGCATTAAAACGCCTGCACCTTGAAAATAAATAGCCTCTGGTTTTCTGGCCATGTACTTTTCAAGCGTCTTTATCCTTTCAAACAGATTAATCTTTTTATTTTTGCTGAGTTTCGCAATTGCTTCCCATGCTTCTTTTTCACGGATCATTTTATTGATATCCGTCAATTCCCGCTGGATTTCTTCTTTTGCCGATGAACTGGGATTCGCTTTTAAATAGTTCATATAGATATCCCGAACCGCCGGATGATCACCACTTTTTTCAGATGCTTTCTGCCGGAGGTCTGTCATCACCATCGTGGTGTTCATCCGGTTTCTTAAGCTCCTGATCTCGGAAAGTTGAGCACTCTTTTTATAACTGATCATGTACTTATCACAGAGTTGAATGCACCGGTCCCAGTCATTTTCTCTTTCGCATACGGATATTTCTTTCTTCACATACTGGTAATAGGTTTCACTGATATCAGATATCAGCTTCTGGACTTCGTTTTGATATTTTCCGGTTTTATGTTCCCTGAGGTATGTCTGATAAGCAGTTATTCTCTTTTCATACTCGTACGGATCAATCTGTTTCAGCTCCTGGAAGTCGTTCTCATCCACAAGAATAGGAATCTCTTCCATTTTTTTCTTGATATCATCCAGACGGATCCCATCTGAAAATCTATCCAGGTAAGCCTGATAAATCGCTTTGGCCTTTTCTTTAAAGTTCTTATCGACCGGAAGATTTGTAACCTGATTTACTGCATTCTCATAATCCCGTTCCTGGATCAGACGGAATATCTCCTTGATTTTCCGATTGGCTTCAAGAGTGTATTTGCTGTTATTATGTGTATCGATATATTCCTGCAGCAGCGTTTCCTTCTCTTCCAGTGATGGACTGTTTCCCACGTCAACCAGCACCTTCTGAAACTCATCTTTTACCAGCCTGGGTTGAATCACCTGAATCCAAAGCATGCCGCCGCCCACGATAACTGCCACAGATATTAATAATCCCGATACTACCGCAAGCCATCTATTTTTTTTCGGCGCCTTTGCGGCACGGCCTGCCTTATCCCCTGCTCTAATTTTTTTATCATCGCGGGCTGACGGTATGGTTGAAGGAGTTGAATCCTCTGTTTCCACGGCAACCACTTTTGGGGCAGCGGACTTCTGGGCTCGCTGTTTTCTCTCCAGCGTTGTATCCGCGTTTTTTGCTTCCTTTTCCTTTGCTGCCGCCTCTTTCTCATCTTTTATCCTGAGGCCTTCCATTAAAATATTCATCAAGGGCATTTTGATTTCTCTCTTTTTTTTATGCCCTGTTTTCTCAATTTCAATGACAGCATTATCCCAGCTTATGATTTCAAAGGCCGCTTCATCGCTGTGCAAAAGGCCTGTTTCAGCAGCAATCAATTCCCCTTTTTGCAGATACAGATATCCATATCCTTCTTCTGATCGAATTTTTAACCTGCAAGTTGATTTCTCCATCTCCGACATCTGAAGAAAAGAGGAAAGAGCAATCCCATGGATCTGTCCACCAACTCCGACACCCAGATCTTCAAAAATTTTTTCAGACAGGGCATTCATATTCACTGGTTTTTGATAGTATTGACAAGTTTTTAAAGCTTTGATTCTCGCTTCAATCTCCGGTGTGCCGAACGCGGTCATTACAATCACAGGAATATTGGGGAAATCATGACTCATGTACCCAAGGAATTGAAGATCATCATTATCTGGCATTTTCAGATCAATAATGATCATGTTCACCTTGGCACTGCTGATAATATTCGGGACTTCCTTAGCATTTCCGGCTGTCAGTATTTTTAAATCATCGGATTGGGATTTCAAGAGATCTGAAAATGTATTCAAGGTTGCCGGATCAACGTCAACCAATAATATCGTGTTCATGGAATATCACCTTTATCAAATAACCGGATTGGATAATCTGACCGATCGGTTTGTCTTCTGTTTTTACCACCCAGTCATAATACATATCCATATCATCTTCAATAGCCAATTTCCCAAAACCCCGGGATGATACACAAGAATGAACCTTTTTTAAAAAGTGAATATGCTTTGACACCTGTTCTGTTTTTTTCTACTCTATTTTTATCGGATTTCCATGGATCATCCCGGATCATGAACCGGGCAACAAACACACTTGAACAGCAGAAACCTATTTCATTGAAAATCATCATTTCCAATCACCTGAGGCTGTCGGACATTCCTGCTGACCTGTATTCTCTTCTGATCGAAAAATTGAAAATCCAGAATCCCAAATGGCTCGAAAACAAAAAAATGGGACGTTGGAATCGTAACACACCAAAAGAACTGAAATTTTATCATAAAATTGGCAAAGATGGCCTGTCCATCCCCCGCGGATATATGAGGCAACTCATCTATCTGTGCCGGTCTCAGGAGATCCCTCATGAGATCGAAGACAGAAGACTTTCTCTTCCTGAGGTGGACATCCGGTTTTCCGGACACCTGAAACCATTCCAGAGCGAGGCAGTCCAAAAAATGCTGTCAAGGGATTTCGGTGTTCTATCTGCTCCAACCGGGTCCGGGAAAACGGTTATCGCACTTTTTATGATTGCACAGAGACGGCAACCAGCCCTGATTGTTGTCCATACCAAGGAGCTGGCCTATCAGTGGATGGACAGAATCCATTCTTTCTTAGGTATCCCTTCTGATGAAATTGGATTGATCGGAAACGGGAAAATGATGATCGGGGAAAAGGTCACCGTTTCCCTGGTGCAATCCCTTTACAAATGTTCCCAGGATGTCTCCCCCAAAATCGGTTATCTGGTGGTGGATGAAAGCCACCGGTGTCCCAGCAGAACCTTCACCGATGCAGTAACTGATTTTACCTCCAGATACATGCTGGGCCTGAGTGCCACACCCTTTCGCAGGGATAAGCTTTCCCAGTTGATATTCTGGCATCTGGGTGACCTGCATCATCAGATTGAAAAAGAAGGTCTGATCCGGCAGGGCCATATACTCGAGGCAGATGTTACGTTCAGGGAAACCAGCTTCAAATCCCATTTTGATCCGATAAATCAATACACCAAAATGCTTTCCGAGCTCACGGGAGACAAAGAAAGAAATCTGCTGATCGCTTCGGATATTGTAAATGAAATAAAACAGTTAACCGGAGTATGTCTTGTTCTATCCGACCGTAAGGCGCATTGTAAGAACCTTCAGGCGATTCTACGGTACCGGTTCAAAACAGAAGCAACAGTTCTGACTGGTGATACCCCTGCCCATATACGAAAAGAAGTGCTTGAACAGTTGCACAACGGAGAAATCAAAATACTGATCGCTACAGGACAGTTGATCGGAGAGGGGTTTGACTGCAAAGAGCTGTCGACTTTATTTCTGGCCACACCCATTGCATTCAGCGGACGTCTGCTTCAATATATTGGAAGGGTGATGCGTACAGCCCCGGGCAAAAAAAAAGCAAAAATAGTTGATTATATTGATGTCAATATTGATGTCCTGAACGCAGCCGCCAGATCCAGGCAGCGGATTTA
>PNOB01000046.1 GCA_013824585.1 Desulfobacterium sp.
TGAAATTGATACAATCGAATGCTGGCTTGAGGAGCGGATGGAGCAAAAATTTCTGGATCTGGGGCTTGAACGGCCGATCATTCAAAACTGGATCCGGGAGCTCAATACTCAAAATCGGGGAAAACGGATCCCTTACCGGGAAATGAAACCCGTTCTTCAATTCATACAGGATATTGCCGGTATTCATCCCACGCGTTTGCTCAAACAGAGTGTCAAACGATATGAAACAGGAAGCCTGCATACCGTATCCAGCCAGGTGTTTGAGGACGCCATGCAGGTAAAAAAGGAGATTGATCAGTATCTGGATTCAAATCAGACATTCCATAAGGAACAACTGCTGGATGGTATATATGGAAAACGGGCAGGTTTTATCCCCTTTTATGAAATAGAAGATAAGCTGGAATTTCTAAGAGAATATGCTGGACAATATCCGAAAAAATATCTGGGCCGTGGGATCGGATATTATCGGAAAAAGAAAATCAAACACATCGCATCCTGGCGGGGGATCAGGATTGACAAGGACTGCCTGGATATCATTCAGAAAAAACCGGATCTCCGGCTCTTGTCTTTGCCAAAAATGTTCATGAATCAGGAGGTCGGCAAGCTATTATCGGTTTTAAAGAAAATCTCCATTCAACAGATCTGTCACGATAATGATGTTGAATTTGAGGCCGATATCTTACGTCAGGCTACCCTGGATAAGGGATGTTATCCAGACCCGGGTCAGGTTCTGGTCCGGTTTGATGAGGCTGCCCGGTATCTGAAAATGAAACAGAAAGCATTTGATTATCTGGTTGCCAGTCACAGCAATCTGTTTAAAAAGATTGTGGTACGAAAAGAAAAGGGCTGGTATATCCCGGATATCTGCCTTGCGATGCTCAAAAAGGTTGCCGGGTTTTCATTGATAAAGGGGAAATATGATTTATTAGCTTCCCGGAAAAATGAGTGCTGTGCATCCAGTTATCGTTCAATGTCCAGAGTAATCTGATCTTCCCGTTCATTGTAAATATAAATTCATTTTCTTTGTTGCAATGCCGATATTTGTTTTCTTCATTGTTCCGATTTCTGGTCTCGGTAAGAATATATTGTGATTTAGACTTAATATACTTAATTGATCGATACTGTTTTCTGGAAACTATAACCTGTTTCTTCAAAAGCCAACCCCCCCCTGTGATCTGGAAGAATCACAACATCGGACGTCAAATAATTTGGTGAGATCGGTTCTTCATATCGCACTTGTATAATCTATTTGTGAATGATACCTACTCCCAGATTCCACAATATGATTATTATGGATTCAATGAAAAAATCATCCATAGCGTCATACCAGATACCTGCGTCAAAAATCAGTATCTTGATTAATTTTTCTTCATCGAGCAGAATAAATCAGAGAGTCCTCTTCGGTTTTCATTTCACTGTTTTCAACTTTTTAAACACCTCTCTACATGTTGCCACTACATGTTGCCGTTGACACACAAGTGCCTTTCCTATATGTTCATCTACAAAAAAAGAAACGTCTTGATTCCATATAAGCCTGACAGATTGCATCAGTTTTGAGATAATGGAAACAAAAGAAATAAAAACAGCCTTTTCTTTCGATCACCATTTCAAAGAGCGAGGATTTGATATCGCTGCATTCCATGACTTAGATAAGATTTTTATGAAAAGCGAATGAATCAGCCGGACAACATAAAAATTCACTGTATTTTTTTTGGGTGAATAAACTAAACGTGCAGGTTTTTGAGCCAGTTAAGAGCTGGTTTCCACACCGTATCCATGGCGTTTTTGCCGACGATCAGATCGATATGACCGGCATGCGGGATTCCAATAAGGTTATTGACATCAAACGGGCTGATAACTTCCCGCGCTAAAAATATGCTTTCAGGTGTAGCAATCAGATCATTTGAACCATAAAAAAATAGAAAATTTCTTTTTGTTTTTCTGAGCGCCCTTAAATTGATCAAATAATTTGCAAATTTTTCATGAGTGGAAAAACCGCGTTTTACAAATTCTGCAAAAAATCGTTCAAGCTCTGCTGGAATTGGTTCAATTATTTTCCCCAGCATGGTTTTAATAGTATTGTTTCTGATGTTCAAGGGGTTAAAGAGCATCGGTGATATCAGGTTGAAACGTACAAACCAGTCTGGCAGGGTTCGTATAATCCGTGTCAGGGGAACAAGGCTTTCTGAGAATGACCCAAGCAGGGAGGTTTCTTCAAATCCTAAAAAACGGGAAGTGATGTTCAAAAAAGGGATGAACCGGATGAACATATGGTTTAAAGCCATAGGGCTTGCAATAGAAATTAAATTCTTAATAGGGGAATTCATATTTTTAGAAAGATGGGAATAAACAATCATGCTACCCATGCTGTAGCCTATCCAGGACAGGTTCTTCGTCTTTTCCTGTTCACAGATAAAATTAACTACCATCGGCACTTCCAAATTCACTATGTCCATGTAACCAAAACCGGATGAAACCTGATAATTTTTGCCAAAATGGAGGCTTTTAGAACAATGACGGCTGACATACCGGTTGTGCACTCTTTCAGTATAGCCAGGGTGGTAAAGGTAGACTCTAAAACCTTCTGCGGCAAGCAGATTTGCAAATGAACGGTTGTGCTTTAAGGAAAGAGTTTCACCTTTATCATCGATACGGAAAATGTTGGCGTTCGTGGCGATCCCGGGAGCAAGCACCACAGCTCCAAGAGGTTTAATATCTTTTGAAGTGGAATGGATCAATTTTAAAAAGACTTCATGGCCGTCACGCTCTACAAAAAGATCATCCGCAACAAGATAAAAAGGAGCTTCCGGTGTATCTTTGTCAATAAGTGATTTTCTTTTAAATGAAAGAAAGTCGAGCATAGCAAGTTAATCAACACCTTCAAAAAGAGTTTAAGATAAGAATCATTTTAAATGATTTTCTTATTGATTTCATATATTATTCTCTCATAAAACCGATTGTATTGCAATATGATCCCCCAAGGATCAGACAATATCGATGAATAAGCATCAGGAGTTTTTTTCGACTTTACCTGCTTTTTTAAGCCTCGCTTTTGCTGACGCGGCTTTTCCGGGCGTTTCCTTTTTTTTTGACGACTCTTTTTTCTGTGAGAGCAGGTCTGCTGTTTTCGGGGAGAGGTAGAAATCCTCCAGCCGGGCGCGGATGCGTTCTTCTAAGTAGCCGATGGACAGGGCTGTTTTAATTCCCGGAGAGACGGCCTCGATCAGTTCGTTGATCACCATTTTTTGAGTTACCCCGACGTCTTCCAGGATGACGTCGAGTTCCCTGTCGGCGTATTTTTTAAAAAAGAAAAACACCAGATCCGTGTAAATTACTTTAAAATAGTTAGTCTTACGGAAGTTCAGCCAGAAATCATAGCCGATAATGATGAAGTCTTCCATGTCATTGGCATCAATTTCATTGAAATATTCAGATAATTTTGTCTTTGCAATCGATGACCAGATTTCTTCTCCCATTTCAATGATATGGGTCTCATCAAAATACTCGTTTAAGGCTCTTTCGCTGCGTTTGATGGTGTTGCCGAGATTGCTTTGGATATATCTTTTTATTTTATTTTCAATCGCAGTTTCCAGGGAATGCATGGTTTTATTGACTGCAAACTTCCCTAACTTCATCAGGGAAGAAACACCGGGCACTTTTTGGGCAACTATATTTTCCGTAAGCAGGTATTCTTTGATCCCAGCATACAGGACTTCAGAAATCTGCTGGGAATAGACCGAGCTGGTGACAAATCGGTGAATGATATCTTTCCTTGTACTATGGAGGCTGCCGATTTTGTCTACAATGTCGTCAAACTGCTTGCGTGCAAATATGTTTTCCAGGGTCGTTTTTTTATTTTGAGGGGAAGCAATTACCCGCTGGCTCATTTCCCCGGCCAGCTCGGTGACCCCGCCCGCCACGGGAAGCTCCACGGCATTTCGCTGAATAATCCCGATGACCTGTTCGGGCGTGATGACATCTTTGAGCTTTATTTTTTTCAGCCATTCAAAAACGGCTGTAACTTCTTCATGGATGGTTTTTTTATAGCCGCCCCTTTTAAAACGGTTTAGCTCATGGGCAACGTGGGCTTCTAGAAATTGTTTTATGGTATCGGTCATGTTTGACTCCTAAACAGGCATATCCTTCATGAGTGCCCCCAGCAAAAGAAGATTCATCTTTTGGATGGCGCGTTCGGCAATATCGACGGGATCGTCATCCTGAAACATCGTCATTTCCAGGCCGCTGTGACTGACAATGGTCATCATGGCTTCCGCAATCAGTCCGGTATCACCAAATCCATATCCGGATGTTTTTGTCAGCCGTTTTAAGGTGTTTTCCAACGTGCCGTTTAACTGATCCATTGCGGCTGATATGGCAACCCGCATTGTTTTGGAACTGCCTGTCTGCTCCTGAAAGAACAGATGAAGCAGTTGACTGTTTTTACGAAAGCACTCAAAGAATGTGTCGGCAAACGGACGCGCGATACCGTCAATCGATTTGAATAAGCTCAGTGCGGCGTTTTTTTGTTTAACAGCCGGGAACTTCATTTTTTCCCGTGCCTGTTCAAGGCAGTCCTCCAGCAACTCTTTCGCCTGATCCACCATGGCAACCCCCAGTTCATCGATTTCACGGAAATGGCGGTAAAATGATGTGGGCGCGATGCCTGCTTTTCTGGCCACGGATCTCAAGCTCAAGCTTGCATATCCTTCTTCGGCGCAGAGTTCCAGGGCCGACTGAATCAGCGCCTGACTTGTTTTTTCTTTTTGCTCTCTGAGTTCTTCACGCGAAGCCATCTTTCAACCTCTTCACTGATGAGATTTTCCAGGGTTTGGTAAAACATCACCCTCTGTATCCGGGAAAAGCCTTGTCTTTTTGTTTCATGGGTTTAAATGCATTCATCCTATATCATAAACATATTAGTAACAGAACAAGTTATTTCCAGTTCCGGTGGTGCAAATATTTTCGGGCTGTCGCCCTCATGCAGCCATCAAAAAAGCACGTGCATCTTCTGCGGTCTGCACGGGGATTTCTTCCATGGGGGTGTGGCCGACACCTTCATAGGTTTTAAATGTGCCATCTGGAAAATTTTGTTTCCATAAGTGGAAATATTTTAAAGGAACCCACCGGTCTTTTGTCCCCCACATCACCAGCAGAGGAGGCTTGATCCCGGCCATTCCTTCCGGCAGTTCTTTCGAGTGGCATAATTTTCTCATGACAGTAAAAAAATCAACGTAGGCTTTTCGGTTCTGGTTGGCCGTGGATAATTCGAAGTACCTGTCTTTAATTTGGTCGGTTAATTTTGACAGGTCGCCAAAAACCTGTCTGGCGGCCATATCAAAGAAAAATCTCGGCATGACCCGCCTTGCGAACGGACGAATCACCGGATGGCTGGCAAAACTGACGATCCAGGGCAGGTCCTGGTTATGACCCACCGCATCAATTAAAATAAGCTTATCCACTCTGTCCGGATATTTCAGGGCGTATTTCCAGGATATGAATCCGCCGATGGAGTTCCCGGCCAGGAAAAAATGCGCGATTCCCATTTTTTTAACAAATTCCTCCATGATTTCCACTCCCATCTCAGGATCATAGACGCCATTTTCCGGCGGGCTTGAAAAACCAAATCCGGGAATATCAAAACGAATAATGCGGTAATAGGGTTTCAACTTTTCGACCCAGGCGTCCCAGGTATGCAAAGAGGCGCATACCCCATGCAGGAGAATCAGGACCGGCCCGCTCCCTTCATCCCGGTAATGAAGGCGGCAATTAACATGGCCGCATTCGATTTCAATAAATTTTGATTCTTCGTTGACGTATTTGAGTTTCAAATTTTTCATCTGGACGTCTCCTTTCAGATAAGCGTGTCTTGTATGTCTCAGAGTGTCTTTTTCCTGTATCTTACGCATTTATCAATCCAAAGAAAGACGATTTCTTCTGATTTGCCAGGCGGTTCACCCCTTCCTGTATGCGCCGCTCGACTTCCTTATATTTTTTGGCGACATATGCTTTGTCGTTTTCTAAATCAGGGTCATTGCCCATGTCCACCGGTTCGAGTATTTCGGTCCGGATTTTGGCCGGCATCGGAATATGCATAGGTAAAGCCTCGAGTGTGATCCCGCAGGGAAAACCAAGGACAAGAGGTGCGATGTCACATCTGAGCATCTTCTTCAACCCGAGCAATTTCGCCAATGGCCGGCATTCCGATAAGACAATGACCGTGTTATGACCGCCAAAAGTCGCCACGGGCACAATCGGCACCCCGGAGCAGATGGCCTGTCTTATAAACCCCTTCCGGTTGCCAAGGACGACAGTCTGGCGTTTAGACCAGGAGCGCATGGCATCTACTTCACCGCCCGGCCAGAGTATCACGTCGTGTCCTGCGGCAAAGGCGGCTGAGACGGATTTCCGTTTTGCCGGGATCACGCCCACCGCGCGAAAGTAGTTCCCCAGGCCTGGCAGCGCCATTAATACATCATGGGCCGTTCCGTTAAGAATACGTTGTCCTCTATATTTTCGCCACCATTCCGCACACAAGGTCCAGGCATCCATTGTCAGCCATGTTCCCGAGTGAACGCCTACCAGCATGGAGGGGGCATCCGGCAGTCGTTCCCATCCGGTCATCTCCAGACGGAAATAATAATCCAGCAGAAAATCCCATACAATCATCTGTTTGTCCATCAAGTCGGCGTTTTGCCCTTCTACGTTCCATTTTTCCGTGCGACTGCTGATAAGATTCTTGATTTCTTCACGCCATCCATTTTCTTTGTTATTTGCCGCGTTGGTATCAAGATTAATAAAATTTTGAATGAATGTTGTTATTCCCATCAGGCCATTGCTAAAAAACGATTGGCTGATTGCACCCGTAGTTGTTTCAGCTGCTGAGTTTAACATTGGTTTTTTCCTTTAGATTATTTAATTTGTAAGCTTTTAGTTGCAACTGATATACGCTTCATCCGTGGGAAACATCGACTGTTGAATTTGAAGCTGTTTGCGCTGCCAGAAATTGCCTTTTTGTGTTTGGGCCATTTTCAGATTCATCGCCTTTTTGTCCATCATTACTTTGACTTCATCTGTCATTCGGTTCAGTTGCATGCGGATTTTCTCGATTTCAATATTCAAGAGCCTCCGTGCTTTTTGTTTTGTCTTGCCGGCAAGGTCGGCTGACGTTATGGCGGGTGTGTATCGCCTGCACAACACCACGTAACGGCCGAGTTTTTTATATGGCAGAAGGGCAATGTTAATTCCTCTCACGTCGTTTGTGCCAGGAATGGTCAAACCGAAGGGGAGGTTGACTCTGATGTTCCAGTCTTCAGCGCCCTGGTGGGCCATCAGGCATATGCTTGCATCCGCCTTTATGGCTGCCGCGATCATTCCTTTTGAGCGAAACGGGGCGACATAATCATTAAACGACAACAGGCAGTTCGCCCCTTCGGGCGCGGTTCCGGCCAGGCCGATGTCATTGTTTTTGAGCAGGGTCACAATATCCGAAACAGAATTGATATCGGTGGGTGTTCCCAGGACTTTTCGGTAATATTTTTTCAGTCCGGGAATCAAAAACAATGCCTTATGGGGATACATGCCGCCGACGATGTCCCCGTATCCATTATCTATAAAGAATTTGCCGACCAATGCCACAAGGGGTATCCATGCAACTCCGGGGCCGTGGGACGTGATGGCGATGACCGGATGGCCGTCTGTGGGAAGCAGGGCTTCCGGGTTGATGATGTCGGTTTTATGAACAAGATATCTTAAAACAAAGTCTGTGTAGGGTTTAAATTTTTTCATTTGCACGCCCTTGCCTTCACCGCTTGCAAAGTCATGGCCTCTTTTTTTGAATGCCTCAATGTTGGGATTGATGATTGGTGTCATTTTTTTTCTCCTTTATTGAGTTTTGAGTTAAAAGTCTGTTAAGTTGATTCTAATGTTTTTAATAGTCGTTTGGTTAAATGTTTTTCTAATTGTAAAATTATTTGTTAAAACAATTGTTCGTACACTTGTACGCAAATATGTTCTCTTTTTTTGTTTATGTCAAGAAAAAAGTTATAAAATATTTATAAAATGATTCCGCAAAGCAGGAAGGACGCCCTTGAGAAGCTTGCGCGTTACATTATTCGAGCAGCCAGCTTAAAATCTTTTGTAATCAAACTTACAATTACTGAGTTCAATTCCCCTCTAATATAGGAAGACAGGGCTGCTTCTGGAGTAACTGTGACTAAATCTTGTACATTGAAGGATGCTAATGAAATTACAGATAAATCCGCCTTCGCAAGAACTTCTCCAGAATTAATTAGTTGATCTAAAGTCATACAAAATGAAATGCGATTCAATGCAATATCGTCATATATATGTTCCCCAATATATGCGAATTCGCCTATACCAATTTATAAGGAAAGTGCTTGCTGGCGTTTTCCTGTAAGTGCCGTCATTTTTGCCCATCGTGCCATCAGAAACGGGTCATCGAGTTTGGCGCATGGTTATACACGGAGGTTCTCAGCTCTTTTCCCTACCAGTTGATAGACAGACTGAATGTTGAGATTTCCCTTCATATCAACATGAAAAATTCTCCTCGTAAAAACCTGACATCTATCGTTGCTATCCAACATTCGCCATGAAAAAACTTTTTTTATCACAGCCACAACATATTGATTTCAGAAAAAGTGCAGATTAGCTTTTGTACCGGGGAAATCTGGAAAATGAGAAAAATTATGTTTTGTTACGTCTATCAATCAACGATAAATGACGGAAATCATCATGCGTTTTTAGTGAACGTAGTCGCGCCTTGGCAGGATGATCCGGAGCCGGCGACACACCCATAGCAATGGTTGTTGACGACGATTTCGCGGTTTTTCAGTCGTTCCATATCAAAATCCATGATATTTTCCGGAGCGCTGTGATTGACCATAAGATTGAGCATCTGGTTGAAGTCGCAATCGTAGAGAGATCCGTCCCATCCGACGGAAAGGGTCGTACGGCACATGACATTGGTAAGCGCGGCAGGGTTGAACGCATGGCAAAGCAGGTCGAAATAATCCTCGAAATTATCGGATTGAATCAGATACTCGAGGTAGCGCCCGACCGGGAGGTTGGTAATGCAAAAAAGATGGTTGAAATGGACGCCGTGTTCAGACAAGAGCCGTTTGCGGTACTCATGTTCGAGCGCTGCCTGGGAGCCCGGAAGATATGCTCCCACGGGATTATGGACAATGTTGACGAACAAATGACTCCCGTTCATGCCATACCCGCATGCATTGAGTTCCCGCATGACTTCAATTACTTTACGAAACACGCCTGCGCCGCGCTGCCGGTCTGACTTGGCCTCCAGGTAATCCGGAAGCGATGTGACAATTTCAACATTCTGTTTTTTGAAAATATCAATAAAACGCCGATAGGGCTCCTTCTGAAGGAGTGTCAGGTTGGAACGGACAATCATGCGTCTTTTTAGAGGAGCTGCTTCATGAATGAACCACTCCAGATGAGGATTCATTTCCGGCGAGCCGCCGGTAATGTCTATCGTGGAAATCGGGAAATTTTTGAGAATCTCCAAGCATTTTTCCAGAACGATCCTCGGCATGGTTTCAGTCCGCTTCGGGCCGGCATTGACGTGACAGTGACGGCAAGTCAGATTGCAGATGCGACCGACGTTGATCTGCAATATTTCGATCCCGCTGGCCCGAAGCGGATACCTGTCGAGTTCGAGAATTTTCCTGGAAAGAGAGGGAATGCAGGAAAGACTTCCCAGGATGCGAAGCTGTTCGGCTGTGTCCATTACATCTCCTTTTTTTTGATAATTTTGCGCATTTGTGTGGTGTGCGCCAGCGTCACGCCAGCCATCATGGCGGCGCCGACATGCGCGGCTTCCATCATCTCCTCATTGGAGATTCCCAGGGAAAGACATTTGATGGTGTAAGCGTCGATGCAGTACGGGCAGTTTTGCGTCATCGCGACCGTCAGGGCAATGAGTGATTTCTCCCGATCGGTAAGTTTTCCGGCGTTTGTGGCGGCGCCATAATACTCAAAGAATTTATTGCCCTGATCGGTTGCCCATTCGGCGATATTTGGAAAATCAGCAAGGTCTTTCGGTTCGTAGTAATTCATACATTCCTCCCCTAAAATATTATTTATCGCCTAAAACGCTGTAAATGACAATCACCGGTTTTGCGTTACCGGGAAGAATATCAGCGCGGCCCTTGAATTTTGAGTTGGGATTCATAAACCGCTTCATTGGCCCGGTTTGAGGATAATTTGAGTTGCTTGTTATGGATATCCAGCAGCTTTCGAGGCAGGTTATGCATCCTGTTTTCTCAGCTTCCGATGCATTTCTGTTGCCGCCGAACTTAATTCGAAATCCTTTTCCTTTTTCATCGACAAAAATATCGTTAAGACCAACCTCTTTTCCAAGTTCAGGCCATGTTGCCTTGACTTCAAGGGTATCTCCTTCAACGAAATTCCCTATCGTATCCTTGTTGAGGTTGTTACCAGGCTTTGCTCCGATCTTTATCAAGGCATCGTAGAAATCAAGCTGGTTCGAATAGGCGCGCAGAATGGCTCTATCCTGAAATTTGCCATCCTTAAACACAATACCCCAATGGACATTTGATTGGTGAACATTCATTTCATGTACTTCCGTGTAAATAAGAACCCTTTTTCCTGTTTCATCCATAACAAGAGGGTTCTCCTTGGTTGGAAGATTCTCTGTTTTTTGAATGGCGTTCATGGCAATGTTAGCGGTCTGTCCGCTTAAAGCTGTTCCGGTTAAATGAAATACGAAAAAAAGGAGCACAAAAGCCATGACAAAAAACTTTTTCATAAACCAACCTCCAATTCTGATTCAGGCATTGCCTGAGTTGATAAAACGGATTTATTCCAATTCCAAAACAAAGCCTTACGAAACAGGCATTGATATAGGACATGCTGCGCTCTATTTCAAATAGATAATATCAATTGAATTGTATACTTGAATAGAAATTACGTATTGGACAGGAGAAATCCGGAAAAAGTATATTGTGATTCGTTTTCATCCTGTTATTGTGGAAGGTCATTATTGAAAACATCGGGAGAAAAGGTGTTTATCCACGAAAAATTGAAGAGTGTTTCCGAAAAGTGCAACGAATGCGGCCTTTGCGTGCAAGAGTGCGCTTTTCTGCAAAGATATGGAACCCCCAAGATGATAGCAGACGCCTATGATCCAATGAACAGGCATCATCAGGCAATGCCGTTTGAATGCAGCCTCTGTCAGCTCTGCGCAGCGGTTTGTCCTCAAGGCATAAGCCCAGGTGAGATGTTCATGGAGATGCGGAGAGAGACTGTTTCAAGAGGCGGCGGCAAATATCCTGAGCATGCTCCCATTCTCGGATATGAGCGCCGGGGTCACTCCAAATGTTTTTCCTATTATACACTTCCTTTTGGGTGTGATACGATTTTTTTCCCCGGATGCACCCTTTGCGGAACAAGGCCTGATAAGGTAAGGAAGCTTTATGAATACTTGAAAACAAGCATCCCGAAAATCGGTATTGTGCTGGATTGCTGCATCAAGCCATCCCATGACCTGGGTCGTACAGAACATTTCAACGCTGTGTTTAATGAGATGAGGGATTATCTCCTGAATAACGGTGTTCAAAAAGTTCTTGTGGCATGCCCCAATTGCCTGAAGGTGTTCAAGAAATACGGAGAGGGTTTAGCAGTCAAGACAGTTTATGAAGTACTTGATGAAATCGGTTTGCCTGACACGCCACGCCTGAAGGGATCTGTAACCGTTCATGATCCGTGCCCGTTACGGTTTGAAGGGGCGGTTCATAAGGCAGTAAGAGGGCTTATTGAAAAAAAAGGTCTGTGCGTGGAAGAGATGGAGCACAGCAAAACAAAATCCCTGTGCTGCGGTGAAGGCGGAATGGTGGGATTCGTCTCTCCCGAGCTTTCCAAGAGGTGGGCTGCCCTGATGGGCAAAGAGGCCGGTGGAAGGAAAGTAATCACTTATTGCGCGGGCTGCGCCGATTTGCTGAATCAGGTTGCTGCAACGAATCATATTCTCGACCTTGTGTTTGAGCCTGAAGCCACCATGAAAGGAAAGGTGAAGGTTTCAAAAACGCCGGTAACCTACTGGAACCGGATCAGATTGAAACGCAGCCTTAAAAATATGGCCGATGCCGGGATTACAAGGGAGAGGATGTTAACATCTAATTTGATCGGCAGAATATGGTGAGCTGTCAATGGATTTTACCGTTTTCCCGTATCATCGGAACAAAGAGGACAGGGATCACCTCCTTTTCACGGATGATTCCGTTCTCTTTCACCAGCAGCACCAGTTTTTGGTTATGGGCTTCTCCTACTGGAATGATCATCTTGCCCCCTTCTGCCAACTGCTCCTTCAGGGGTTCAGGGATATGGGATGGCGCACAGGTTACAATGATCGCGTCAAAAGGACTGTGTTCCTTCCATCCTTGATATCCGTCTCCGATCTTCACATGAATATTTTGATATCCCAATTCAGATAACAGTTTTTTCGAGCGCTTGCCCAGGATATCGATGATTTCAACAGTATATACTTCTTTATACAGTTCCGCCAGAACAGCCGCCTGATATCCAGAGCCGGTCCCGATTTCAAGAACGGTTTTTTTCGGATTCGGGTTCAGAATCTCAGTCATGAGTGCAACAATATAAGGCTGGGAAATGGTCTGGTCTTCTCCAATGGGAAGGGGATAATCATTATATGCCTGGGACCGATATTTTTCCGGAACAAATAAATGGCGATGAACCTTTTCCAGCGCTTCCAATACGCGCTGATGGGTTACACCCCTTTTCCGGATCTGATATTCAACCATTACTTGGCGGAGAAGGGTGTATTCTTTTTCGTCTGGTTCGGATGCAATGCAATGGACAGATAAAAAAGAACAAACGCAAAGACAGAAGATAACGATGAATTGTTTTATCACAGGAGCACTCCTTTGGTTCATGGTTGTAACGAATTATTGGTTACAAACAAATAGCAAGATGAGTCCGGCCATCTGGAAATCATCCTGGTGCGTGCGTGAATCGGAAATGTGGAAAGTATAGGAAGATTCGGTTGATTTTTCAAGTTTTTTAATTATGGGTGACGATGTTGTGTTTTTATGGTAACTATCAAGAAAAATAAGCAATGAATCCCATAAAAATGGTGTCTGTATTTGATGAAAAAGCGCATATCTGCAAATGGTATACTGTCAGCCGTCAGTATTGTTTTGATAATAGCTGGCTGCATGTCTGTAGGGCCGGATTATGTGAAGCCCGATACCAAGGCACCGGATCAATGGCACAGTAAGGTAAAGGACGGTCTGGTGTCTGGATCAGACTCTCTGCAAACCATGGCAGCCTGGTGGTCGACACTGAAAGATCCGATGCTTACCGATCTGATCAACCGGGCTGTTGCAAACAACCTGGATGTTAAGGAAGCCCGGGCACGGATCAGGGAGGCAAGGGCCAGAAGAAACATCCGTCAGGCCGGGCAATATCCTTCCATCACAGCCGAAGGTTCGGCAATTAAAAGCAGAACCAGCGGAACCAATGGCACCAGCAGTGAACGCGATCTGTATTCCATGGGTTTTGACGCGGGATGGGAATGGGATCTGTTCGGCGGTGTTCGGCGCAGTATAGAATCGGCAGAGGCGGATATGGATGCCGGCCGGGAATCGCTCCACCAGACAATGGTCAGTCTTCTGGCTGAGGTGGCCTTGAATTATGTGGAAACCCGGACTTTTCAGGCAAGGATCGATGTAGCACGGGCGAATCTCCGTTCTCAGGAGGAAACCTACCAGATCGTTGATTCAAAATACCAGGCCGGCCTCAGCAATGAATTGTCCGTGCAACAGGCATTATACAATCTTTCCAGCATTCAATCCCAGATTCCGACCCTGGAAACCGGACTGGAGCAGGCCAAAAATCGTCTGGCTGTGCTTTTAGGCCTGATGCCGGGAAAGCTTCATAAGGAATTGGAAGTTCATGGACAGATACCGGTCACACCCGTGACCTTGGCTGTAGGGATACCGGCGGACACATTGCGTCAGCGGCCGGATGTGCGCCGTGCTGAACGGCTTCTGGCTGCTCAGACAGCCAGGATCGGGACAGCCAAGGCCGATCTCTATCCGAAAATCAGGCTTGGCGGCAGCATCGGTCTGGAATCCTTGTCTGCTGGCGATCTGTTCAACGATGCCACGCGTATCTGGCACCTGGGGCCCAGTATCAGTTGGCCGATATTCGATGCCGGAGCCATCCGTAACAATATCACTGTCCAGACCGAGCTTCAGGAGCAGGCCCTTTATCAATACGAGTCCGCGGTGATGACTGCCCTGGAAGAGGTGGAAAACAATTTGACCGCCTTTGTGAATGAGCAGATCCGGCGACAGGCTTTGATAGAGGCTGATCAGGCTGCCCGGAAAGCGGTCATGCTGGCAGAGTATCAGTACAAAGCCGGTCTGGTGGATTTCAGTATTGTGCTGGAAGCCCAGCGCTCTTCAAGTTCCTTCCAGGACAGTCTGGCTCAGAGTGAAGGTGCGGTGATCATCAACCTGATCCGTCTGTATAAATCCCTGGGTGGCGGCTGGACTGCCTTTACCTCTGAAAACACTTCTCATAGCGAGTAACCTGTCATGGAATATCAAAAAATGAATCCAGAAAAAGCCGTAAGTCAAACCCTGAATATTGGAAAAGACAAAAGAGATGGAAGCAAGATCAGGCGCTGGATATGGGTGATCTTTCTGATTTTTGTGTTTCTGTCCGGAGCCTACTATTGGCGCTCAAAATCCAATGGCAAGGAACCTCAGTATAAAACCCAGGAAGTGACCCGGGGGGACCTGACCGTCACCGTGACGGCTACCGGTAGTCTTGCGCCTACCAGCGCGGTGCAGGTGGGCAGCGAGCTGTCCGGTATCATTAAAACAATTACCGTGGATTTCAACGACCAGGTCAAAATCGGTCAGCCCCTGGTGTACCTGGATGATACCCTGTATCAGGCAGCGGTAATGGGGGCCAGAGCCGCCCTGGCATCGGCCAATGCCAAACTGGCTCAGGCCTTGGCCACAGTGACCCAGAAACAACAGAACCTCAAGCGATTGCGTCAGGCCGGCAGACTTTCAGAGGGCAAGGCCCTGAGCCCATATGACCTGGAGTCGGCTGAAGCGGAGCTGGAACGGGCCAGAGCAGATGAAGCCAGCGCACAAGCAGCCATTCAGCAAGCAAAGGCCAATCTCATGCTGGATGAGGCCAACCTGGCCAAAACAGTGATTTATTCACCGGTTAACGGAATTGTACTGGAGCGCAATGTGGACCCTGGCCAGACCATGGCTGCTTCCTATCAAGCTCCGGTTCTGTTTATCCTGGCAGAGGACCCTACCCAGATGGAATTACAGGTGGATGTGGACGAAGCGGATGTAGGGCAGATCCGGGATGGGCAGGATGCTACCTTTACAGTGGATGCTTATCCGGATCGTATTTTCCAGGCACGGATTGTCCAGGTGCGCTATGGGAGTCAGACAACCAATAATGTCGTGACTTATAAAACCCTGCTTAAAGTAGACAATCCGGATCTGGTTTTGCGGCCTGGTATGACTGCGACGGCGGATATCATTGTTGAAAAAATAAAAAAAGCTATTCTGGTTCCCAATGCTGCTTTGCGTTACATACCGCCTGCTGCCGGCAAGCCTGAACAAAAAAGAGGGCTGGTGGGCATGCTTTTACCGCGTTTTCCTGTAAGGGGTTCGAAGACGTCCGATACATCTGATAAAGAAACCAAGTCCAAGGTCTGGATATTGCAGCAAGGGCAACCCGCGCCGGTTAATGTGGTCACAGGAGCAACTGACGGAAACAATACGGTTGTTGTCAAGGGTGACCTGAAACCCGGCACCCAGTTGGTTGTGGATACCTTGACGGTGGCAAAATGAAACCCCCTGCTGAATCCCATAACCAGGGCAGGCCTCTGATTCAGCTCCGTGAGGTGACCAAAATTTATGGTCATGGACAGGCTGCCATGCATGCCCTGGACGGCATTGACCTTGAGATTCAGCGGGGTGAATTCGTGGCGGTGATGGGCCCCAGCGGTTCGGGCAAGTCTACCTGTATGAATATCATCGGTTGTCTGGATACTCCTACCAATGGTCATTATTACTTTGATGGAGTGGATGTGGGAAACCTTTCCCGTGACCAGCGCGCCTTATTGCGTCGTCATTATCTGGGATTTGTTTTTCAGGGGTTCAACCTTCTCAATCGGACCTCGGCCCTGGAAAACGTCGAATTACCGCTGGTTTATCGCGGTATGCCGTCACGGATGAGACATATCCGGGCAAGAGAAGCCTTGAATGCAGTCGGATTATCCGGCTGGGAAAGCCATACACCGGGAGAGCTTTCCGGCGGCCAGCAACAACGGGTTGCCATTGCACGCGCTATTGTCAGTGATCCTGAACTGCTGCTGGCGGATGAACCCACGGGGAACCTGGATTCAGCCCGTAGTCTGGAAATCATGGAACTGCTCACTATCCTGAACCGGGAGCGCAATCTGACCGTTGTCATGGTGACCCATGAGCGGGAAATGGCAGCTTTTGCTGATCGTCGAATTCAATTCAGGGATGGCCTTATTGAAAAATCAGCAGATAAAAAGCAGGAGTTGAAGCAAGAGGAAAGAGACATCGATCATGTTATTTGAAACCTATTTGCTGGCCCAGCGTGAAATTCGCCGTAATGTGTTGAGGTCTTCCCTGACGGTGCTGGGCATTGTCATCGGCGTTGCGGCCGTGATCACCATGGTTACCCTGGGAAGCGGCGCCACAGCACAGGTTACCGGAGATATTGCAAAACTGGGAAGCAATATGCTTTTTGTGTCACCGGGCCAGGGTTTTCGAGGCCCTGGCGGGGCACGATCCGATGCCAAGCCTTTTGAAATCACGGATGTCATGGCCATGGAACGGGATCTGGCAGGTGTCAAAGCAATTGCACCTACGGTGAATCAGGCCATTCAGGTCATCTATGGTAATCGAAACCGGACCACTGGGGTCACAGGAAGCACCAATGGATATATCGATGTGCGTGACTGGCCGCTGTCGGCAGGGCGACGGTTTACAAAGGGCGAAGACCGGGCCGGCAAATCCGTATGTATTCTGGGTACCACGGTTCGTGACGACCTGTTCGGCGGTCAGGATCCAATTGGGAAAAGTATCCGGCTGAAAAAAATATCTTTTCGAATTGTGGGGATTCTATCCAGCAAAGGCCAATCCAATTTTGGAACAGATCAGGATGATATCGTGCTGATTCCGTTACGGACATTTCAGCGGCGCATCGCCGGGAATACCGATATCAATACCATC